>NZ_JBVPQK010000182.1:0-5242 GCF_058197115.1 Bifidobacterium sp. POST2/T3 (B1) | reverse complement strand
TCGATGCGCTCCAAGCACTGGTCAGCATTTGCACCATCAAGGACGGTCTGCTCGAAGGGGTAGAGGTTGACCACTACCAGGTCGAAGGGGGCGATGCCCAAGTCTTTGAGCTGCTGGACATGGTCGGGGTTGGTCATGTCGGCCAGCAGCCCGGCATGGATGTGCGGATCCAGGGTTTTGACCCGGCCGCCAAGGCTCTCAGGGAAACCGGTGACCTTTTCCACCGGGGTGACCTGGACGCCCAGATCCTGCAGCTTCTTTGCGGTGCTGCCGGTGGAGACGACCTCGGTGCCTGCCTGGCGGAAGGCCGATGCCAGGGCCTCAAGGCCCTGCTTGTGGTAGACCGAGACCAGCGCTCGGTTGATGGTTCGATTCGTGGTGACCATGGAAACTCCTACTCCTATGCTTGAATGCCGAGGCGCCCCGCCACCTTCGGACCTACTTGCCTGGTCTGCGGGTGGACGAGACCTGTCGTGGTGTGTCTGCTCGGTCGGTTGCCTTGGGCTCCTTTCCCTCCTGACCGCGTGATTGGTTGTGTTTTTTCTTGTTTTCCACCTGGGCGGAAGTCTTTTTGGCGTCTGCCTGGCGCAGATAGTCAATCAGGACGTCCTTGATGATGATCAGGGCGGCGATGACAAGTGCCAGCAGCCATATTCCCAGCAGGCCGACCCCCAGGGAGGTCCCGATCATGCGCAGGGAGGAGGCTATGGGCACGCCCACTCCGGCCAGTCGCTGGCGGCCCAGGGCCCCGTTGGAGAGCTGGAAAAGCAGGGCAAGACCGAGCAGGGCGAACATCCAGGCCAGGACCATGGCCAGGGTTGCCATCAGGAAGCAAACTGCGGTATCTCGGGATTTCAGACCTGCTTGGCGCACGGCAGCGTGAATTCTGACACCCCAGGGCCCGGTCAGCAAGAGAATGCCGACAACCACTCCGGCCAGCAGGGGCAGGTTGAGCAGGAGCAGACGAACCCCCTGCCGGGAGACAGGCTCTGGGAAAAGCCCAAAGAGGGGCAGCGAGGGCAGGCTTGAGGCGTGTCCGGACCAGAGGGTGAAGGCGGCCAGCTGGCCTATCTTGAAACCGTCACCGAAGAGCCAGGAGGCAGCCCAGACAATCAGATTGGGCAGCCAGGCCAGGGACGCCAGGCTGGTCGTCACAGCCGAGGCGGTGCCCATACGTGTCAGTTTGAACAGGCGGCCCACGTCTCCGTGATAGAGAACAATCCAGACGATCAGGGCGATCAGGCCGGCGGCCAGCATGGCAGCCAGGAGGATCAAGCCGGCCGTGAGCCCGAGCCGGATGATCCTGCGGACCTGGACCGGCAGAACCTCTTCAATGCGTCTGGTGAAAGCCTGGCGGAACGGTTCAGAGCGGACCCAGGCCCAGCCGTAACCCAATAGGAAGACCAGGCTGGTCCGCAAAAGAATGACCGGGGTGGTGTCCACCTGGATGGTCTGGCTGCCCTGCATGAGGATGAGGCTGCAGAGCACCCAGACGACCAGGCCGGCAATGCAGCCGCCGACGGACATGCCCAGCCGACTGACCAGGGAGCGGATCATCCAGATCAGCAGGCCGGTCAGCAGCAGGGGGATGATGGTCAGGGTCAGGGCCCCGGCCGTGAAACCGCAGCCTTGAGTGAGCAGGGTGATGGTTTCTGTCAGGGCCACGGTGGCCATGGACAGTGATGGCCCGCCCTCCTCAATGGAAATGATGAGCAGGAGCAGGGCCATGCAGGCGCCTAGGGCGACAGTGTAGATAAGTATGGCTAGGAAGGCCTCTAGGGCCCCCCGGAGCCATACTTTCACCCTGTCGGTCATATGATGGCATGCTCCTGTAGCAGGTCGAGTGTCAGCCGGGCGGTCTCGCCGGGTGTAGTGCCCACCTGGATGCCGACGGACTCAAGCACTTCCTTCTTGTCTGCAGCCGTGCCCTTGCCGCCCGAGATGATGGCTCCGGCGTGGCCCATCTGCTTGCCCTCTGGTGCGGTGAAGCCGGCGATATAGGCCACGATGGGCTTGGTCATGTGGGTGGAGGCCCAGCGGGCGGCCTCTTGTTCAGCCGAGCCGCCGATTTCGCCGATCATGACGCAGGCCTTGGTTTCGGGATCGCGGTTGAAGGCCTGCAGAGCCTCCAGCATGGTAGTGCCCACAATGGGGTCGCCGCCGATGCCCAGGCAGGCGGTGAAGCCGATGGAGGACAACTCCCCCATGAGCTGGTAGGTCAGGGTGCCGGACTTGGAGACCAGACCCAGCGGGCCGCGACCGGCGATGCCCTGCGGGATGATGCCCAGGTCTGCGCCGACGCCGTTGGGCCGGTCGGACATGGTCATCAGCCCCGGGCAGTTGGGGCCGACGATGCGGCAGCCGCGTTCCCTGGCCAGGGCCACGCAGTAAGCGGTATCGGCCACGGGAATGCCCTCGGTGATGACCACGATCAGGGTGATGCCGGCCTCGATGGCCTCGACCATGGCGTCCTTGGCGAATCTGGGCGGGACGAAGACCACGGAGGTGCGAGCCCCGGTCGCCTGCCGCGCTGCTGCGCAATCGGCATAGACGGGCACATGACGAGCCTGGCCGTCAGGGCCGTCAAAGTCGACCCTGATTCCGGCCTTGCGGGCGTTGACCCCAGCCTGGATGTTGGTGCCTGCCGCCATCATGCGGGCCGTGTGGACCATGCCCTGGCGACCGGTCATGCCCTGAACCATGACGGGGGCGCCGTCTTCAACGAAGAGGGTCATCGTCCCGTCTCCTTTCCTGCCTGGGCGGCCAGGGCCACGGCCTGGTCCGCCGCCTCCTCCATGGTGCGGGCCACCTTGAGCCGAGGCTCTTGGGCCTTGGCCAGCAGGTCCAGTCCCTCGGCAGCCTCATTACCGTCGAATCGGACCACGATGGGCCGGTCGTCGTTCTGGTCTTGCTCGCCCGCAGCGTTCACGGCTGCCAGGATGCCCTGGGCCACCTGCTGGCAGGAGGTGATGCCTCCATAGACATTGACCATGACCGAACGGACCTTGGGGTCGGAGAGGACCACGTCCAGGCTGGTGCGCATGACCTCGGGCGAGGCGCCGCCGCCGATGTCAAGGAAGTTCGCGGGTCCAACAGGAACGCCCTGCCGGCGTCCTGACCCAGCCACGGCATCCAAGGAGCTCATGACCAGTCCTGCGCCGTTGCCGATGACGCCTACCTGGCCGTCCAGATGGACGTAGTGCAGGCCTGCGGCCTTGGCCTTGGCTTCCAGAGGGTCGACCTGCGCCGGGTCCGTGAACCGTTTCCAGCCGTCGTGCCGGAAGGCCGCATTCCCGTCCAGGGAGATCTTGGCATCGAGGGCGTCCAGGTGCTTGGTGGCCTCGTCGTCCGGGTCGCCCACCTTGGCCAGGGGGTTGATCTCGACCAGGGTCGCGTCGCTGTCCTGGAAGGTGTGCCACATGCCCAGAAGAATCTGCGCGGCCTGCTCCAGATCCGCATGGTAGAAGCCGATGCGCTCGGCCATGGTGCGGGCGGCCTGCCTGTCGAAATCCTCCAGGGGGCCGATGTGCAGGCGCCGGACTGATTCAGGGTGCTCGCGGGCGATGGTCTCCACCTCGGTGCCGCCGCTGGCCGTGGCCAGGACATCGTAGTCCCGGGAGGTGCGGTCCACCGAGATGGACAGGTAGTACTCGTGCAGGATGTTGCGTGCCTCGGTGACCAGGATTCCGCTGACCGGATGGCCATCGATGTTCATGGGCAGGATGGCCTCGGCCAAGGCTACGGCCTGATCGTGATTCTCGGCTCGCTTGACGGCTCCGGCCTGTCCCCTATGGCCAATGGTGGCCTGGCCCTTGATCATGCATGGGTAGCCGATGACGTCGGCTGCCTGGCCGGCCTCTTCTGCGGTTGAGGCATAGACGGCCCTGGGTTGGGAGATGCCATGTTCAGCGAGCAGCTGCCTGGCCTGGTATTCGTACAAATCCATGGTGAAGGTCCCCCAATCGTGCTCAGGCAGGCATGTTCATCAGGCAGGTGACCGGGTAGGCACCCAGGGCCTTGCGACCGTCCAGACCGTTGAGCTCCATGACGAAGCTGAAACCAGCCACCTGGCCCCCGGCCTGCTCCACCAGACGTGCTGCTGCCTGGGCGGAACCGCCGGTAGCGATCAGGTCGTCGACAATCAGGACCCGCTGGCCAGGGCGCAGGGAGCCCTGCTCGATTTCGATGCGGGCGTTGCCGTATTCGAGGGCATACTCCTGGCTGTAGGTGGGCTCGGGAAGCTTGCCGGCCTTGCGCATGGGCAGGAAGCCCTTGCCCAGATCGGTGGCCAGCTGGGGGCCGATCAGAAAGCCGCGTGCCTCAAGCCCGGCCACCAGGTCGAAGTCCTCCGGCTTGACGGGCAGGGTGCGCTTCATGGCGTCGAGGATGATGGCCAACCCTCTGGGATCCGACATGGCGGGGATGAAGTCCCTGAAAAGGATCCCCTTCTTGGGAAAATCCGGAATGGTACGGATCAATGAGATCAGATAAGCGGCGTCATCATCGCCCACCTGCTTAAGTTCTCCAACCTTGATATCGTCCGATTGAGCCATGATCTTCTTTCTGTTTTGCTCCTTGGAAGTGGTTGCGGGGCCATCATACGCGCGCCGCGTTTCCGTTCGGAGTCAGCCTGACGGGAGGTGTGCCGCGCGTATGAGGTTCAGGACTTGGTGGAAGTCGAATCCGAAGTCTTGGAAGCCTTGGCAGCCTTGGACGCATCCGATTCGTCAGTGTCATCGGACTTCTCCGCAGTCTCTTCCTTGTCCGATTCGTCTTCAGGATCCGGCTGGGTATCCGACTTAGCCTCGGCATCATCCTTGCCTTCTGAGGCGGCAGAGTTTTGGGCGGCAGCATCATCGGCGGCGGTTTCCTCACCGTCGGCATTGTCGCTGGCTTTGTCGTCTTCTTCAGCGGCGGTGACCTCGGCGGGCGCATCCGCGTCCTCGGGCAGGGGGTTGCCGTTTTCGTCAACCTCGTCATCGTGGATGTATGCCGGAACGATGGGCGGCTTGGTGATGGCCTGGATGCGCCAGCGGGACTGCGAACCCTCGGAGTCGATGACCACCTGTTCCTTCTCCAGGTCCACGGAGACGACCTTGCCCAGAAGGCCCGTGGTGGTGGCTACCTCGTCACCGGGCTGCAGGGACTGGCGGAAGTCCTGGACCGCGGCCTGCTGCTGCTTGCTCTTGCGGGAGCTTCCCCACATCATGGCGATCATCAGGGCGATGATGACGATCATGAA
>NZ_JBVPQK010000181.1:0-5294 GCF_058197115.1 Bifidobacterium sp. POST2/T3 (B1) | reverse complement strand
TCGATGCGCTCCAAGCACTGGTCAGCATTTGCACCATCAAGGACGGTCTGCTCGAAGGGGTAGAGGTTGACCACTACTAGGTCGAAGGGGGCGATGCCCAAGTCTTTGAGCTGCTGGACATGGTCGGGGTTGGTCATGTCGGCCAGGAGACCGGCGTGGATGTGCGGATCCAGGGTTTTGACCCGGCCGTCAAAGCTTTCAGGAAAGCCGGTGACCTTTTCCACCGGGGTGACTTGGACACCCAGATCCTGCAGCTTCTTTGCGGTGCTGCCGGTGGAGATGACCTCGGTGCCTGCCTGGCGGAAGGCCGATGCCAGGGCCTCAAGTCCCTGCTTGTGGTAGACCGAGACCAGTGCTCGGTTGATGGTTCGATTCGTGGTGACCATGGAAACTCCTACTCCTATGCTTGAATGCCGAGGCGCCCCGCCACCCTCGGATCTATTTGCCTGGTCTGCGGGTGGACGAGACCTGTCGTGGTGTGTCTGCTCGGTCGGTTACTTTGGGCTCCTTTCCCTCCTGACCGCGTGATTGGTTTTGTTTTTCCTTGTTTCCCGCCTTGGCGGAAGTTATTTTGTGGTCTGCCTGGCGCAGATAGTCGATCAGGGCGTCCTTGATGATGACCAGGGCGGCGAGGATGAGCGGCAGCAGCCATACTCCCAGCAGGCCAACCCCCAGGGAGGTTCCGATCATGCGTAGTGAGGAGGCAATGGGCACGCCCACCCCGGCCAGTCGCTGGCGGCCCAAAGCCCCATTGGAGAGTTGGAAAAGCAGGGCAAGACCGAGCAGGGTGACCAGCCAGGTCAGGGCCATTGCCAGGGTTGCGATAAGGAAGCAGACTGCAGTATCTCGGGATTTTAGCCCTGCTTGACGCACGGCGGCATGAATTCTGACCCCCCACGGACCGGTGAGCAACAGAATGCCGGCAACAACTCCCGCCAGCAGAGGCAGGTTGAGCAGGATCAGACGAACCTCCTGCCGGGAAACGGGCTCTGGGAAAAGTCCAAAGAGGGGCAGCGAGGGCAGACTGGAGGCGTGGCCCGACCAAAGGGTGAAGGTGGCCAGCCTGCCGATGTTGAAACCGTTTCCAAAGAGCCAGGAGACAGCCCAGATGATCAGGTTGGGCAGCCAGGCCAGGGATGCCAGACTGGTCATCACAGCCGAGGCAGTGCCCATACGCGTCAGTTTAAACAGGCGGCCCACATCTCCGTGATAGAGGGCGATCCAGACAACCACGGTGATCATACCGGCAACCAGCATGGCGGCCAAGAGTATCGCACCGGCCGTAAGTCCAAGCCGGATGGTCATGCGGACCTGGACTGGCAGGGCTTCTTTGATAAGTTTGGCAAAAGCCTGACGGAAAGGTTCAGAGCGAACCCAGGCCCAGCCGTAACCCAGTAGGAAAACTAGGCTGGTGCGCAGAACAATAACCGTGGTGGTGTCGACCTGAATGGTCTGGCTGCCCTGCATGAGAATGAGGGTGCACAGCATCCAGACAACCAAGCCGGCAATGCAGCCACCGACAGACATGCCCATGCGGCCGACCAGAGTACGGATTATCCATATCAGTAGGCCAGTCAGCAGCAGGGGGATGATGGTTAGGGTCAGGGCTCCGGCTGTGAACCCGCAGCCCTGGGTGAGCAGAGTGATTGTTTCTGTCAGGGCCACGGTGGCCATTGACAGGGATGGCCCGCCCTCCTCGATGGAAATGATGAGCAGGAGCAGGGCCATACATGCACCGAGGGCGACGGTGTAGATAAGTATGGCTAGGAAGGCCTCTAGGGCCCCCCGAAGCCATACTTTCACCCTGTCGGTCATATGATGGCATGCTCCCGTAGCAGATCGCGGGCCAGCCGGGCAGTCTCGCCGGGTGTGGTGCCCACCTTGATGCCGACGGACTCTAGCGCTTCCTTCTTGTCAGCGGCTGTGCCCTTGCCGCCCGAGATGATGGCTCCGGCGTGGCCCATCTGCTTGCCCTCCGGGGCGGTAAAGCCGGCGATGTAAGCCACGATGGGCTTGGTCATGTGGGTGGAGGCCCAATGGGCTGCCTCCTGTTCGGCCGAGCCGCCGATTTCGCCGATCATGACACAGGCCTTGGTCTCAGGATCTCTGTTGAAGACTTGCAGAGCCTCTAGCATGGTGGTTCCCACGATGGGGTCGCCGCCAATGCCCAGGCAGGCGGTGAAGCCTATAGAGGACAATTCCCCCATGAGCTGATAGGTCAGGGTACCGGACTTGGAGACCAGGCCAAGCGGGCCTCGACCGGCGATGCCCTGCGGGATGATGCCCAGGTCTACACCGACGCCGTTGGGCCGGCCAGACATGGTCATCAGTCCTGGGCAGTTGGGACCGACGATGCGGCAGCCGCGTTCCCTGGCCAGGGCCACGCAGTATGCGGTATCGGCCACAGGAATGCCCTCGGTGATTACCACGATTAGGGTAATGCCGGCCTCGATGGCCTCGACCATGGCATCCTTGGCGAATCTGGGCGGGACGAATACCACCGAGGTACGGGCTCCGGTCGCCTTGCACGCTGTTGCACAATCGGCGTATACGGGCACATGACGGGCCTGACCATTCGGACCGTCGAAATCCACGGTCATTCCGGCCTTGCGGGCATTGACTCCGGCCAAGATATTGGTGCCGGCCGCCATCATGCGGGCCGTGTGAACCATGCCCTGGTGACCGGTCATGCCCTGGACCATAACGGGGGCGCCGTCCTCGATGAAGAGGGTCATCGTCCCGTCTCCTTTCCTGCCTGAGCGGCCAGGGCCACGGCCTGGTCTGCCGCCTCCTCCATGGTGCGGGCCACCTTGAGCCGAGGTTGCTGGGCCTTGGCCAGCAGGTCCAGTCCCTCTGCAGCCTCATTGCCGTCGAAGCGGACCACAATGGGCTGGTCGCCGTATTGGTCTTGCTTGCCTGCAGCATCCACGGCTGCCAGGATGCCCTGGGCTACCTGCTGGCAAGAGGTGATACCTCCATAAACGTTGACCATGACCGAACGAACCTGGGGGTCGGAGAGGACCACGTCCAGGCTGGTGCGCATGACCTCTGGAGAGGCACCGCCACCGATGTCCAAGAAGTTAGCCGGTCCAATAGGAACACCCCGTCGGCGTCCTGACCCGGCGACCGCATCCAAGGAGCTCATGACCAGTCCTGCACCGTTGCCGATGACACCCACCTGGCCGTCAAGATGGACATAGTGCAGGCCTGCGGCCTTGGCCTTGGCTTCCAAGGGATCCACCTGTGCAGGGTCCGTGAAGCGTTTCCAACCGTCGTGTCGGAAGGCTGCGTTCCCGTCTAGGGAGATCTTGGCATCGAGGGCGTCCAGATGCTTGGTGGCCTCGTCATCCGGGTCGCCCACCTTGGCCAAGGGGTTGATCTCGACCAGGGTCGCGTCGCTGTCCTGGAAGGTGTGCCACATGCCTAAAAGTATCTGTGTGGCTTGCTCCAGATCTGCGTGGTAGAAGCCGATGCGCTCGGCCATGGTGCGGGCGGCCTGCCTGTCGAAATCCTCCAGTGGGCCGATGTGCAGGCGCCGGACCGATTCGGGGTGCTCGCGGGCGATGGTCTCCACCTCGGTGCCACCGCTGGCCGTGGCCAGGACATCGTAGTCCCGGGAGGTGCGGTCCACTGAGATGGACAGGTAATACTCGTGCAGGATATTGCGGGCTTCGGTAACCAGGATTCCGCTGACCGGATGGCCGTCAATGTTCATGGGCAGGATGGCCTCGGCCAGTGCCACAGCCTGCT
This sequence comes from Bifidobacterium sp. POST2/T3 (B1), assembly GCF_058197115.1. Lineage (NCBI taxonomy): Bacteria > Bacillati > Actinomycetota > Actinomycetes > Bifidobacteriales > Bifidobacteriaceae > Bifidobacterium > Bifidobacterium sp. POST2/T3 (B1). The sequence continues at coordinate 1,544 of NZ_JBVPQK010000181.1, read as the reverse complement.
GGTGATTTTCGGCTCGCTTGACGGCGCCTGCCTGTCCCCTGTGCCCGATGGTGGCTTGGCCTTTGATCATGCAGGGGTAGCCGATGACGTCGGCTGCCTGGCCGGCCTCTTCTGCCGTTGAGGCATAGACAGCCCTTGGCTGGGAGATGCCATGCTCAGCGAGCAGCTGCCTGGCCTGATATTCATACAAATCCATGGTGATGGTCCCCCAATCGTGCTCAGGCGGGCATGTTCATCAGGCAGGTGACCGGGTAGGCACCCAGGGCCTTGCGGCCGTTCAGACCATTGAGTTCCATAACGAAGCTGAAACCGGCCACCTGGCCTCCAGCCTGCTCCACCAGACGTGCAGCTGCCTGGGCGGAACCGCCTGTGGCGATCAGGTCGTCCACTATCAGGACTCGCTGGCCTGGTTGGAGGCAGCCCTGCTCGATTTCGATGCGGGCGTTGCCGTATTCAAGTGAGTATTCCTGGCTATATGTGGGTTCGGGCAGCTTGCCGGCCTTGCGCATAGGCAGGAAGCCCTTGCCAAGGTCGCAGGCCAGCTGAGGGCCGATCAGAAAGCCGCGGGCCTCAAGCCCGGCTACCAGGTCGAAGTCCTCTGGCTTGACAGGCAGGGTGCGCTTCATGGCGTCGAGGACGATGGCCAATCCTCTGGGGTCCGACATGGCAGGGATGAAGTCCCTGAAAAGGATCCCTTTCTTGGGAAAGTCCGGAATGGTACGGATCAATGAGATCAGATAAGCGGCGTCGTCATCGCCCACCTGCTTAAGTTTTCCAACCTTGATATCGTCCGATTGAGCCATGATCTTCTTTCTGTCTTGCTCCTTGGGAGTGGTTGCCGGGGCCATCATACGCGCACCGGGTTTCCGTTCAGAGTCAGCCTGACTGAAGGTGTGGCGCGCGTATGATGTTCAGGACTTGCCGGAAGTCGAATCTGAAGCCTTGGAAGCCTTGGAGTCCTTAGAGGCGTCAGGATCCTTGGACGCATCCGGTTCATCAGCGTCGTCGGACTTTTCCGCAGTCTCTGCCGTGTCTGATTCGTTCTTCGGCTCCGGCTCGGTACCCGGCTTGGCTTCGGCCTTATCCGTACCCTCTGAGGCAGCAAAGTTCTGTGTGGCAGTATCGTCGGCTAAGGTTTCTTCATCATCTGCATTGTCATCGTCTTCATCATCTGCATTGTCATCGTCTTCAGCGGCGGTGACCTCGACTGGGGCATCCGCATCCTCGGAGTGGCCTTCAACCTGCTCAGGCAGGGGGTTGCCGTTTTCGTCAACCTCGTCGTCGTGAACGTAAGCGGGGACGATTGGTGGCCTGGTGATGGCCTGGATGCGCCAGCGGGACTGCGAACCTTCGGAGTCGATGACTACCTGCTCCTTTTCCAGGTCGACTGAGACGACCTTGCCCAGAAGACCGGTGGTGGTGGCTACCTCGTCACCGGGCTGCAGGGACTGACGGAAGTCCTGGACGGCGGCCTGCTGCTGCTTGCTCTTGCGGGAGCTTCCCCACATCATGGCGATCATCAGGGCGATGATGACGATCATGAA
>NZ_JBVPQK010000180.1:0-5350 GCF_058197115.1 Bifidobacterium sp. POST2/T3 (B1) | reverse complement strand
AGCTGGGGAAGCGAAACCACAACCCTCGGCGATAGCGTCAGTACTGCAAACTCCGTTGCCAAAACGAAGCCCACCCTAGTGGCCGATCCGGGCGGCACCGATCAGGGTCTGCACGCGGTCCAGGTCAGCGCCAACTGGAGCTTCATCATGGCTTTGAACGCGGATGGCAACATATACGCGTGGGGATACAACAACTGGGGGCAGTTCGGCAACGGGTCCTCGACCAACGGAACTTGGACCACTTACTCCTCCACCCCTACGCTGGTGCGCGATCCCACGGATACCAGCAAAGGATTGCAGGTCACCGGGATCAGCGCGGGCGCATGGCACGCCTTGGCCATAGGTCAGGACGGCACGGTATGGGCATGGGGAATGGACAACAATGGCCAGCTTGGTTTCAGCACCGACTATCAGACGTTGCCCAAGCAGGTACCCAATCTCAAGGCCCAGCAGGTCAGCGCAAGCACATGGAATTCCTTGGCAATAGGTCTGGACGGCACAACCTGGGGTTGGGGCAACAACGCCAATGGCCAGCTCGGCGACGGCACCACCAGTAAGCGGACCACGCCACGGCCGGTCTTAGCCCCTGCAGATCAGAGCGGCTCCGGCACTGGGTTTGCATCCGTACGCATCAGTGCAGGATGGGGCCATTCCGTGGCCATCGGCCAGGACGGCAAAGCCTACGCCTGGGGCGACAACCGCTACAATCAGCTTGGAGCCGAGCAGAGCCTGACGCAGAGCCGCACCCCGACCCTAGTAGCCTTCAATCCGACGTTGCTAATCACTGGTGTCAAGTTTGACAAGACAGTGGTGAACCCCCTGCAGCAGAATTCTGACGGGTCCGTCTCTTTCGCTACGCCTGTCCATAATCCTGGGCAAGCCGACGTGGTCGTGGACTGGACCCTGGACGGCGTCAGCCAGACCCAGGAGCACCTGGCCTACACCTACGAGGGCGTCCTGCCCCTGACGGGCGGCAACGGCAGCATGATCCTCCTGCTCGCCGCCGGGCTGCTCGCCGCAGCCGGCGCCGTCGCGGCCGGACGCCACCGGCGTGAAACCCGCGCCCTGCAGGCCTAGAATCTTCACCCGAGTAAGCGGCTGGGCTAAACCCCAAGTTAGCCCAGCCGAAGGGTGGCCCCGCAGTCCCCAACACAACGGAGCCACCCATCCCCACTTTCATGCAATTTCTTAAAAGGATGCAGGAGTCCCGGAAAGCAGGTCTGTAAGGCATCGACAGACTGATGCTTACGCCCAAGCGCGCCTGCTGTGGTAACCTGTCTTATGTGAGCCGGGATTGTGCCCGGCATGCGGCTTTCAGTCTGGACAGGGGGCATCCTGGACATGTGCCGCGATTCCTGGGAAAGGGGATTCCGCTTAATTATTGGTCAGCATACCAACACGCCGAACCGTCCAGCAGCGGCCATCAGCCTGCTGCTAGCCCTCATTCTGCCCGCCAGTATGATTGCCGGCGGCCTGGCAACGGCTGACCCAACGGCCAGCCAGCCTGTCATGGCCGACGCGCCGGCCCTGACAGGAAACACCGGGGGGGGGGGGTCGTCAGACCCCTCGCGTAGCTAAGCAAAATCCCGGCATTTCCCCCAGTAACGCAATATCCACAACCAGCCAGCCATCCCTATCCGCACCCTCGCCCCTGAACATAGCCTCCCCACTGACACCCACGCCTTCACCCCTAGCCACGTCTTCATCACCGAAAGTTACAACATCTAAATCTGGTAGAAGCAACGACGATCTATCTCAGACGCGATCAACAAAGCATACCGTCACCTTCAAAGATGACAGCACAACTCTCAGCAAGCAATCCATTGCTGACGGCACCCGGGCCAGTCGGCCTCCCAAGGATCCAACCAGGGACGGCTACCTGTTCGACGGCTGGTTCACCAAAGACGCCAAAGGCGACTCCAACGTGGCCTACGACTTCAGCCAGCCCGTTACCACAGATTTCACCCTGACCGCCCACTGGACCAAAGGAACCAGCTCATGGAGCATCTCCCCCACCTCCGGGCCAGCCGCGGGGGGCGACAAAACCATCCTGACCACTCCCACGAAACCAGACATACGGTTCAGCCATATCAGCTCAGGGAGCAATTTTATCCTGGCCCTGGGATCGGACGGCAACCTCTACAGCTGGGGCAGCAACGGCGATGGTGAGCTAGGACGCGACACCAGCAGCACACCTAACAGCATACCAGGGCTGGTTACAGCACCGGATGGCGTCCGCTTCACCCAGACAAGCGGAGGGCTAGGCCTTTCCCTGGCCCTGGGATCGGACGGCAATATCTACAGCTGGGGATATAACAGCGAGGGTCAACTAGGACGCGACACCAGCAGCAAGGACAGCACGCCAGCCGACAGGCCGGGCCTGGTCGCCCCGCCGGCAGGCGTCCGCTTCACCCAGGTCAGCGCCGGCTTCACGCATTCCTTCGCCTTCGGCTCGGACGGCAACCTCTACAGCTGGGGAGACAACAGCGACGGCCAGCTGGGACGCGATACTGGATCAGCCAAATACGACACCACGCCAGGCAAAGTTCCCCTGCCAGCAGGTGTCGCGAGTTTCACCCAGGTCAGCGGAGGAACTTTCTACTCCCTGGCTATGGGCTCGGACGGCAACCTCTACAGCTGGGGCACCAACACCTTCGGCGAGCTGGGACGCGATACTGGATCAGCCAGAAGCGACTCCACACCGAGGAAAGTGTCCATACGGACAGGCGTCGCAAAATTCACCGCTATCTCCGCAAAGGGATGGTGTTCCTTGGCTATGGACTCGGACGGCAACCTCTACAGCTGGGGATACAACCTCTACGGCGAACTGGGACGCAAAACCGATAATCCCACAATAAACGTTGTGCCAGTCAAAGTAACAATGCCGGCAGGCATCACGAGATTCATCTGGTTCGCCGAAGGAACGGAACACACTCTGGCTATGGGCTCGGACGGCAACCTCTACAGCTGGGGATGGGACTACTATGGCCAGCTGGGACGCGAGAACAACAACACGTCAGACAGCACTCCACGCAAAGTGATGATGCCGGCAGGTGTCAGCTACATCCAAGCCAGCGCAGGAGAGGCCTTTTCTGTGGCCATGGGCTCAGATGGCAACCTCTACAGCTGGGGAGACAATGAAAGCGGCCAGCTGGGACGTGACACCGGCGACAGCACCCAGAACACCAGCTCAGCCAAAGTCGCCTTCCCGGAGAATCCTAGGCCCGTCAGCGTCAGTTTCGGCGGGACACCCGGCACGAATCTGACGGCCAACGCCGACGGCACCTGGAGCGTCACCACGCCCCAGCATGCAGCAGGCAGGACGGACGTCACCATTTCTTGGAGCAGGAACGGCCAGCAGCCCGACGCGCACCTGAACTACAACTACCTAGGCTCCTACATGGTCGCCTTCGACAGTACCGACGGTAAGCCAATCCCGGACGAACAGCAGATCACCGAAGGCCAGCAGGCCACACGCCCGACCACAAACCCGACCAGGGACGGCTTCCTGTTCGACGGTTGGTTCATCAAGGATGCCGAAGGCGATTCCGATGTGGCCTACGACTTCAGCCAGCCCGTCACCGGCAATATCACCCTGGTCGCACATTGGAGCCCCGCAAACACCGGAGATTGGTCAATCAACCCGAGCAAGGGCAACGTACTGGGCGGCCAGCAGGCGACCATCACCCCGCCAAGGCTAAGCCGCGGCATCCGCCTCAACCAAGTCAGCGCCGGCGGCTTCCAGCCCGGGAATTGGCGCGGCTTCTCCGTGGGCGTGGCCAGCGACGGGAACGCCTACGCCTGGGGCGATAACCAGTACGGGCAGCTAGGCCAGGATTCAAAGAAGACGGCCCTTCGGAGCACACCTGCCGCAGTCCCTTTGCCGGATGGCGCAGATTCCAGTTTCACCTACACGCAGGTCGCGGCAGGCGGGGCTCACGTGCTAGCCATCGGCTCCGACCAGACCGTCTACAGCTGGGGAGCTAACAACCGGGGACAACTCGGCAACGGTAGCAAGACAGCACAGAGCCTTCCCAAACCCGTCAAAGGTGCGGACGGCCAGCCTTTCAAAGCCGTCCAGGTGAGCGCCGGACTTGCTGACTCGGCAGCCATCGACACTCAGGGGCGCGTCTACACCTGGGGCAGCGAGCACGACAACAGCTACACGTACAGTACAGCCAAGCTGACACCGACCCTGGCTCAAGATCCCGAAGGCTCCAGCCAAGGACTGCATGCAGTCCAGGTCAGCGTCAAATGGAGCTTTGTCATGGCTCTGGACGCGGATGGCAGTATATACACCTGGGGGTACAACAACTGGGGCCAGCTAGGCAACAACACCACCAGCAGCGCATACACAACCACACCTGTCACAGTGCCGGATCCGAAAGATAGCGGGAAGACACTGCAGGCGACCAGAATCAGCGCAGGAGCTACCCACGCTCTGGCCATCGGCCAGGACGGCACGGCTTGGGCCTGGGGAGCCAACCCCGATGGTCGATTGGGCGATGGGACACAAACCCGACGAACCACCCCTAAGCAGGTGCGGAATCCAAAGGACTCCAGCCAGGGATTTCAGGTCGCCCAAATCAATGCAGGAATGTATCATTCCTTGGCTATTGACACGAACGGCTCAGCCTGGGCATGGGGATGGGACTACTATGGCCAGTTAGGAACTGTAAGCTCTCGTCTGGCTCCTGCGCAGGTGTCATCCCCCGTAGGCCAGGGCAACACTGGCACCGGGTTCACATCCGCACAAATCAGCGGAGGAGGAATTCACTCCGTGGCCATTGGCAAGGATGGCAACGCATACAGCTGGGGAGCCAACACTTACGGCCAGCTCGGCACTGAGCAGAGATTGGAGCAGAGCGACACGCCAATCCTGGTGGCGTTCAATCCGGCACTGCTGATCACCGGCGTCAAGTTCGACAAGACGGCCGTGGACCCCCTGCAGCAGAATTCTGACGGATCCGTCTCTTTTGCCACGCCCGCCCATAATCCGGGATTGGCTGATGTAATCGTGGACTGGACCCTGGGCGGCACCAAACAGGAACCCGCGCACCTGGCCTACACCTACGAAGGCACCCTGCCCCTGACGGGCGGCAACGGCACCATGGCCCTCCTGCTCGCCGCCGGGCTGCTCGCCGCAGCCGGCGCCGCCGCAGCCGGACGCCACCGGCGTGAATCACACAGCCTGCACGTCTAGAATCTTCACTCGAGTAAGCAGCCGGGCCGCACCCCAAGACGGCCCGGCCAACCAGGGTGGCCCCGCCAATCCCCAACACAACGGAGCCACCCACCTCACTTCATTAGAATCCCACTCCCACGCCAACCCCATCTGCAGCGATAACGA
>NZ_JBVPQK010000179.1:3659-5450 GCF_058197115.1 Bifidobacterium sp. POST2/T3 (B1) | reverse complement strand
TCCGGCCTGGCTGACATCGTTCTGCCCGAGGTGCCGGCTCTGCAGCTGGAGATAGACGAGCATCACCGGCACAAGGATGTCTTCGAGCACACCCTGATGGTGGTGGACCGGGCCATCGCCCTGGAGACTGGACCTGACGGACCTGTGCCCGCCCCGGATCTGACCCTGCGCCTGGCTGCCCTGCTGCACGACATCGGCAAGCCCGCCACCAGACGCTTTGAGCCCGGTGGCAAGGTCAGTTTTCATCATCATGATGCTGTCGGAGCCCGGTTGGCCCGTAAGCGCCTCAAAGCCCTGCGCTTCGACCACCACCTGATCGCCGACGTCTGCGACCTGATCTCCATGCACCTGCGCTTCCATGGCTATGTGGACGAGCGCTGGACCGATGCGGCCGTCCGCCGTTATGCCCGGGAGACCGGTCCGCTTTATGAGCGGCTCAATCGCCTGACCCGGGCCGATGCCACCACCCGCAACAAGCGCAAGGCTCAGGTCTTCTCCTCCGCTATGGACGAGCTGGAGGACAGGGTGGCTCAATTGCGCCAGCAGGAGGACTTGGATGCCATCCGGCCCGACTTGGATGGACGACAGATTATGCAGATTCTGGGCCTCAAGCCCGGACCGCAGGTAGGACGTGCTTACCGGCACATGCTGGACTATCGCCTGGATCAGGGCCCTGTCGACCAGCAGACAGCCGAGCAGGAGCTGCGGGACTGGTGGCAAAGCCAGGGCTAGGGCTAGGTCAGGCCTGGCTCTAGTCCTAGCTGAGCGTTCCTGGTCTGCATTCTGGGGGTTCGGATGCCGTTTGGTTCTGGCTTTCGGGGTTGGAGGGTGCGATGGCGGTCCCGCCTATGGGCCCGGGCTGTTGCTTACTCGTGTGAAGTGTTCATGCTGTCTGTCTCGTGCGGGCCTGCTTTTGGCGGCTTTTGGCGGCTGTGGCAGCTCCTGCGGTGAGTAGTCCTGTGGCGAGCAGGAGGAGCATGCCGTCGCCTCCGGTCAGGGGCAGGCTGGCGATGGACAGGTACCGATAGGTGTTACCCTTGTCGGTTTCCTGCTGTTTGCCGTCCTGGGTCCAGTCGATGGCCACGGGCGCCAGCCCCGGCGTGTAAGGGGGAGTGGTCACCTTCCAGGTGCCGTCGGGGCTGGGCTTGAGGTCCTTGCCCGCGGCGAGGCACGTGCCCTGCTCCTGATTCTGGCCGAAGCATACGCTGGTGGTCTGCGGCTTTCCGGGGAAACCGACCGGGCCCGGCCGGCTGGACGGCCAGGCGTTGGAGGGGTCGCGCCCCAGCTGGCCGTTGCTGTTGCTTCCCCAGGTGTAGAGCTGGCCGTCGGAGCCGATTGCTGCGGAATGATACCATCCCAGGCTGGCTTGCGTCCAGGTGAATCCGGCGGGCGCTCCTTGGGGCTTGCCCACCAGGGTCGGCGTGTACCGGTCGGTGGTGGTGTCATCGCCCAGCTCGCCGTATTTGTTCCATCCCCAGACGTACAGGTTCCCATCGGATCCGAAAGCTGCAGAATCCCCGTCTCCTAGGCTGGCTTGTGTCCAGGTGAACCCTTCTGGTGCTCCTTGGGGTTTGTTGACCAGGATTGGCGTGTTCTGGTTGGTGGTGGTGCCGTTGCCCAGCTGCCCGTACTGGTTGTTTCCCCAGGTGTACAGGTTGCCGTCCGAGCCGATTGCCGCGGAATGATGTTCGCCTAGGCTGGCTAGTTTCCAGGTGAATCCTTCTGGTGCTCCTTGGGGCTTGTCGATTTGCGCTGGCCTGTTCTGGTTGGTGGTGGTGCCGTTGCCCAGCT
>NZ_JBVPQK010000179.1:2175-3559 GCF_058197115.1 Bifidobacterium sp. POST2/T3 (B1) | reverse complement strand
AATCCTTCTGGTGCTCCTTGGGGCTTGTCGATTTGCGCTGGCCTGTTCTGGTTGGTGGTGGTGCCGTTGCCCAGCTGCCCGTACTTGTTGTATCCCCAGGTGTACAGGTTGCCGTCCGAGCCGATTGCCGCGGAATGAAAACCGCCTAGGCTGACCTGTTTCCAGGTGAATCCTTCTGGCGTGCCTTGGGGTTTGTTGACCAGGGTTGGCGTGTTCTGGTTGGTGTTGGTGCCGTCGCCCAGTTGGCCGCTGCCGTCATCCCCCCAGGTGTAGAGGTTGCCGTCCGAGCCGATTGCCGCGGAATGCCAGCCGCCGAGGATGACCTGTTTCCAGGTGAATCCTTCTGGTGCTCCTTGGGGCTTGTCGATTTGGGCTGGCCTGTTCTGGTTGGTGGTGGTGCCGTTGCCCAGCTGGCCGTCGTCGTTGCCTCCCCAGGTGTACAGGTTGCCGTCTGAGCCGATGGCTGCGGAATAGTTGTAGCCCAGTCTGATCTGGCTGAATCTGATGCCTCGCTGTGCGGGCGGAGTCAGGGTCACCTCGGTGCCGCCGGTCTCGGGCCCATGGTTCGGGCTGATGGACCAGTGCTGCGTGTCCTCCCTGGTCCAGTGGGCGGTCAGGGTGGTGTCATGGGTGACTGGCTGGCTGAAGTCGTAGGCGACGTCGCCTTGGAACCAGCCGTCGAACAGGCAGCCTTCGGCCCTCGGGTCCGGGTAGGGGCGTTCCGCCTGCCCGTCCTGGGTGACGGACTGGCTGGGGGGCATGCCCGTGGGGGCGGGGCAGGAATCGTTTTTGGAAGTGAAGCCGACTTGATATTCGGGGGCGATGTACGTGTATTGCAGGTGGTCGTCCGGCTGGGACCCGTTCCGGCTCCAACCGACTGTCACGTCCACGCCCCCCGGCTCATGCTTGGGCGTGGATGCCTGCCAGGTGCCGTCTTGGTTGGCCGTAATCCCTGTGGCCTTGGCCTGGCCGAACAGGACGCTGGTGGGTGCGGCGGCGCCGGGGAAGTTGACCAGGGTGGGCGTGTTCCGGTTGGTGGTGGTGCCGTTGCCCAGCTGGCCGTTGCCGTTGACTCCCCAGGTGTACAGGTTGCCGTCGGAGCCGATCGCTACGGAATGGTTGCAACCTAGGATCGCGTATTTCCAGGTGAACCCGGCGGGCGCGCCTTGGGGCTTGCTGACCGGGATTGGCCTGCTCCGGTTGGTGGTGGTGCCGTCGCCCAGCTGGCCGCTGACATTGCTTCCCCAGATGTAGAAGCTGCCATCTGAACCGAGCGCCTCGGAATGCCAGTCGCCTAGGTTGACCTGTTTCCAGGTGAATCCGGCGGGCGCGCCTTGGGGCTTGCTGACCAGGGTCGGCGTGTGCCGGTTGGTGGTGGTGCCGT
>NZ_JBVPQK010000179.1:0-2075 GCF_058197115.1 Bifidobacterium sp. POST2/T3 (B1) | reverse complement strand
ATCCGGCGGGCGCGCCTTGGGGCTTGCTGACCAGGGTCGGCGTGTGCCGGTTGGTGGTGGTGCCGTCGCCCAGCTGGCCGGTGAGGTTCCATCCCCAGGTGTAGAGGTTGCCGTCCGAGCCTATAGCTCCGGAATGGTTGCAGCTAAGGCTGACCTGTTTCCAGGTGAATCCGGCGGGCGCGCCTTGGGGCTTGCTGACCAGGGTCGGCGTGTGCCGGTCGGTGGTGGTGCCGTCGCCCAGCTGCCCGTACTGGTTGTTTCCCCAGATGTAGAGGTTGCCGTCCGAGCCGAATGCTGCGGTATTCAAGTCGCCTAGGCTGAATTGTTTCCAGGTGAATCCTTCTGGTGTGCCTTGGGGCTTGCTGACAGGGATTGGCGTGTTCCGGTTGGTGGTGGTGCCGTCGCCCAGCTGCCCGCGGCCGTTTTGTCCCCATGTGTAGAGGTTGCCGTCCGAGCCGAACGCCGCGGAATGGTCCCAGCCTATGCTGGCTTGTTTCCAAATGAATTTTTCTGGTGTGCCTTCGGGCTTTTTGACTTGGACTGGCCTGGACCGGTTGGTGTTGGTGCCGTCGCCCAGCTCGCCGGCACCGTTATCTCCCCATGTGTAGAGGTTGCCGTCCGAGCTGATGGCCGCGGAATGAAGGCCGCCCATGCTGAGCTGGCTGAATCTGATGCTGCGTTGCGCGGGCGGGGTAAGGGTGACCTTGGCGCCCCCGGCTATGGGCCCTTGGCTGGGGCTGATGGCCCAATGGCCGTCTCCCTTGGTCCAGTGGGCGGTGAGGGTGGTGCTGCCGGTGACGGGCTGGGTGAAGTCGTAGGCGACGTCACCTTGGAACCAGCCGTCGAACAGGTATCCGTTCCTGGCGGGGTCGGGGCTGGGCCGACTGGCCTGGCCCCCGTCGGGGATGGTCTGCCTGTCGACGCTGCCGCCGCCTGCCGTGTCGAAGCTGACCGTCCAGGCTGCGGAAGACCGGTCCTGGACGCCGGCAGCATCGCCGGCAGTGTCGCGCGTGGGTGAGGCAGGCGTCGGAGTCGTGTGGCTCAGGGGCGAGGACGTTGGCAGGGGGAAGGACGGCGATGCGGCCTGCGGGCTATCATCCCCGTAGGGGTTCTCCAGACTCTCCCCCTCCTGCTGTTTGTCCAGGGTGGTGGGCGTGGCTGCTCCGGATGGGCTGCTGGTGCTCCCGGCCAAAGCGGGTGTGCAGGACAGGGCTAGGAGAAAGGCCAGGGCGGCGGCTGCCATGCCCGAATGCTGACGCATGATGAGTTGACTCCCCTCTTCGCAGAGCCTGCTACAGCATCCCCCCGGACATCACACTCAAACTGTACTAAGAAGCTGTATTAAGAAACTGTACCAAGCGCGCAAATACCCACGACCCAAGGGTGGTGTACTCCCTACTGTAGCACGCGCGCAAACGCCTGCGGTTGAGGGTTCTGCGACAGCCGGGTCCGCAATCCTGGGAGAGATGCCAGGCCGGCAACATTCTTGCGGCGTCAGGCCTTGGGAGCCTTGGGCAGGTTCTTCATGGAGGAGGGGTCGGCCTGGCAGCCCTTGATGGCTTCGATCTTGCGGCCCACGACAGAGGTGCTGTCCTCGTCGTTCAGATCGTTAAAGGTGGCCCCGACGACGACGTCGATTAGATCGTCGCCGCGGTCGTCCATGATCAGCACGGCATCGTTGAATTGGGATCCCACTGTGTAGCCACGGTCAATGGCCGAGGCCCCGAAGCGTATCTCGGTGCGTGCAGTCTCGGTCTTGCCTGGATAGTCCGCCACATCCTGCATGTTGAATCCCCGATTGCGCAGGGCCGAGGCCAGTGCAGTGGCCAGACCGGACTTGTTGGTTCCGTTGAGCACCCGCACGCGGATGTCGGGGTGGTTGACCAGCTTGGACTTGTCAGGCGGGCAGGGCACGGCGACCCCATAGTTGGGCTTGGCGATGCTGGTGTGTTTGGCGTTATGCCCGATGGACCCGAAGATGATCAGACTGCATATGACCAGGATGGCCACTAGGGCGCTGACGACTATGGTGAAGACCATCTTCTGCCGCCGTCGTACGAACTGCCTGCGGGCCT
>NZ_JBVPQK010000178.1:0-5533 GCF_058197115.1 Bifidobacterium sp. POST2/T3 (B1) | reverse complement strand
CGATTGCCTGAGGGTACAGCCCTGCTGATCTCTACTAGGGGAGCGGTGTCGGGATCGCGTTATCTGCTGGATGAGGATCAGATCAGCGTGGGCCGTGATCCAAAAGCGGATATTCTGTTGGACGACTCGACAGTCTCCAGGGCGCACGCCATATTCGTACGGACTGACCAAGGCTTCAGGGTCGAGGATACTGGTAGCCTCAACGGCACCTACGTCAACCGTGAACGCGTTGACCAGGCCGACCTGCACAACGGCGACGAAATCATGATTGGCAAGTTCCGGCTGGTCTACTTCGATAATCGGGCAGTCATCGCCAAGAGCTGATAGGGGGCATGTCATGGCCGAAGAGGTGCCGACGCTGGTGCAGGGGGAACTCTTCTCGGCTGAGCAGGCCGAGGGCACTACCCGAGGCTACCGAGGAACTGTAGCGGCCAAGGTGGCCGGTATCACCTATCGGCAGCTGGATTATTGGGCCCGCAAACGGATTGTAGAGCCCTCAATCAAGGCCTCACACGGATCAGGCTCCCGCAGGCTCTATTCTTTTAAAGATGTGGTCATCCTGGCGGTCCTCAAGCGACTCCTGGATGCCGGCGTCAACCTGGTCAATGCAACGAGCACTGTGGCTTATCTTGAGCGTCGGACAGTGGGTCAGCTTGAGCATGTGACTGTGGTTTGCGACGGGGACGAGGTTACCGAGTGCTCAGGCCCAGATCAGGTCTTCACTTTGATGCAGTCCGGGCGTGCCGTCTTCGCCATCTCTGTGGGCGCTATCTGGCATCGGATGGATTTGGAACTGCAGACCTTCGACCATGTAGATTTGACTACTGGACAGCTGACCCCGGGTCTGCCTGAGCGACCCATTGACGAGTTGACGGTCATGCGTCTGCGCCAGCGGCTGGAGCATCAGCACGAGCAACGTCAACGGGCTGCATGAATCTAGATGACCGCGAACTTACGCGAACGGCTTGTGGAATCTGAAACAGGGGAGAAAAGAAAATGGATAATCTGACATAACGTACATTATCGGCTTACTGGTGTTTCGCCACAATTTGTTTTGCTGACCCCGAAAACCGCACCTACATGACCGGCTATTGAAGCTGTGGCGATGACAGCTAAAATTTGGCATCTAAAGGTCAGTTTATTAACACATTCCCTTAGTGATGAAGTGTAAGTTGTTTCCTCTGAAGCATTTGTTTCTTCGGGAATAGCTCTCGTAGTTCTACTCCTTGATTTGCCGGGTTAAGCGGGTACATCTATGTAGGGCCGGAACATCATTATTGGCTTATTGTAAATACTGCAGTGCTGACTTAAGGCAGTTCAATATCGGCTCATATTTTTGACTGAACTGCCTTTAAATCGATAGATATATGGGCATACCGGCATACCCTGTTCCCGAATCTTTGCTGATACTGACATGCATATGTCTTTGGCCTCAAAAGTGTGTGCTCGTTGGCACAAGACAGATCCTGAACAAGGTGTTATTCCTGGAAGTAATCCTCGGCAGCTTGGCACAATTGGCCGACTTGGTCGATGACTCGGTAGCACCCGTGAGACTCAAGCTCTCCGGGCTCGGCATAGCCCCATCCGCATCCCAGGCAGTCCAGGCCGGTTTCCAGTGCACCGTCGGCATCAGTCCAGCGGTCGCCGACCATAAGGGCTCGGTCGCCTTGTTTGGCTTCGAAACCAAGCTGTTGCAGAGCGTAGGTGATGACCTGGGCCTTAGTGATCCTTGTAGAGTCCTTGCTGGCGCCATAGACGCCGTCTACCAGTGGAGTCAGTCCGAAGTGGTCACAGACCGGCAGGGCCTGGTACTCGGGTTTGCAGGTGGCCACAGCCAATGTCAGACTATGCTCGTGCATACGGTTCAGCTGATCGGGAATGCCGTCAAAGACCGTGGCGAGCAGTCGACCTGGGATGTGTTGTCCTGGGTGTTCAGGATCCTCGAATGCTGCTATCTCGCTGTAATAGCGCCGGTAGATTTGAACGCCCCTATCTACATCCTCCTCACTGATGCCGTTGTTGCGCAGGGATACTTCGATAGCTGGTCCGATGAATCGTCGAAGCTCGCTCTCATCGGGCACAGGATGACCAAGCTCTTTGAAAGTTTGCACCACAGAAGCGAGAATGCCAGGGTGAGAAGCAGTCAGGGTACCGTCCAGATCCAGCAGAACCAGGCGGCGCGGTGATTTACTCATAGTCAGGGAACCATCCTTCGCGATGCATTTTCAGGCGCTTGTCAAGGACAGCCTTGAGCTCGTCCTCGGATCGACGCTCCAGCAGCATGTCCCAGTGGGTCCTGGTCGGCTTGCCGGTCTTGCCAGACTCCTGCTCGTCATGTCCTTCAAGGTGAGCGATTTGCCCGCAGCGGCACTCCCACTCCTGCGGCACCTCAGCGCCCTCAGCTAAGGGCAGAATGGTCCGATGGCCCTTGGGGCAGATGTAGGCGACCTCGCTGCGTGCCGCGAAGTCCACATTCTGATCGGATTCCAGGGACTTCGCCCCAATACTCATGCCGCGAAGACTGCGCTCTGCCATGATTCCTCCATACTCGTGTCCGTCACTGCCTCCAAGCTACAGAACAGTGTTGACCTGAAACTTATTCCCTGTCTGCGGCCGTGTTCACTCCACGCCTGTATAAGCCACAATGCCGCGGTTAACCTGATCAGCGGCGATGCTGGCAGTCCTGGCCAGGTGATGCCCTCCCCTGCCCAGGTAGGGTTCCACCTGGACGATCTGGGTAAGCACATCGGACAGGCGCTTGGCGTTGCGCACAAAGTCCCCCGCCGTCAGATCGCTGTCACGCAGGATGGTGGTCAGCGAGTCGCCGCATGCCCAGTCGTAAATGGTCGGCCCCAAGCCGAAGTCGAGTTCCGGGGGCAGTTCCAATCCGGCCTGATCGCAGCGTTCTTGCACTTGGGACCACTGACGCTTCATATCCTCCACGGCCTCAACCAGCCTGGGAGCCCGGTATCCGGCCCTCTCCCCTGGCTGCTCCCCTACCCCACGGCGGGATTCGTAGACGAGTCCAGAGACGGCGGCCGCCAGTTCGGCGGGTTCCAGATCATTGAGGATGCCCCGATCCAGGGTCTCGGCAAGGCTCAGATCCTGTTCGCTGTAAATGCGCCGAAGCAGCTGCCCCTTCCGGGTCAGTCGGCAGTCGTCAGGGTCCACAGGCCGTGTGTAGCGCAGGTCGGCCAGAATCTGGCAGATTCTGTCGAACTGGCGTGAGACTGATCCTGTTTTGGACTCGTACTGTTCCCGTGTGCGCTGCAGTTCCTTGTCCATGCGGATCCACCGGTTACCCCAGCGCAGATGCTTGGGCAAGTCCGGGCACTGGCGGCAGGGATGGTTGCGCTCTTGCTCGCGCAACTGGTCGATATGACGGTCAAGGTCGCGAAAGGCCCGCGACCGGGCCTTTTCGCTGGTGAACCTTTGACGCTTCAAGCGGCGGCGATCATTCTTCTGGGCCGAGGAGAGGGCTGCACGGATGCGCATGAACTCGATCAGATCGCCACGGCTGCACTGGGCAGCCTTCCGGTAGTCCTCCAGACCGCTGGTCAGGGTCTCGATGCGCTCCTCCAGCTCCGAGGCTGATCGATTGGCCTCCCACTGGGCAAAGGAGTGGTCCAGGGTATCCCGAGTCCGGCTGTAGCTGGATGAGTTGAGCAGGTTGACAGCCATGTTGAAGGTGGGCCGGAAGCTTGAGTGCAGCGGGTAGACCCTTCTGCTGGACAGGGCTGCCATGGTCTTGGGGCTGAAGTCCCGGTGATCCACCACCACCACATGGCCGATGTCGTCGATGCCCCGCCGGCCGGCCCGACCGGTTAGCTGGGTGAACTCGCCAGGCGTCAGAGCTACATGGCCGGTGCCGTCGAACTTCTCCAGCTTCTCCACCACCACGCAGCGCGCAGGCATATTGATGCCCAGGGCCAGGGTTTCAGTGGCAAAGACCACCTTGAGCAGTCCTAGTTCGAACAGATGTTCGACTATCTGCCGGAAGAGGGTGACTACGCCAGCGTGGTGGGCGGCGAAGCCCTGCTCCAGAGCGAAACGGAACTGGGAGAATCCCAGCGCCTTGAGATCCTCCTTGCTGAGCTGGCCGGCTGCCATGGAGTCCACGATGTGCCGTATTCGGCGGGCCTCCTCATCAGTAGTCAGCTGCAGGCCTGCCCGGATGCACTGTTGGACGGCCTGGTCGCAGCCGGTTCGGGAGAAGATGAAGTAGATGCCGGGCAGCATGTCCATGAAGTCCAGCTCATCGACCACGTCGGCCCGGCTTGGACGATACCGCTCCCCCATCCGCCGCTCCGGCCTGTCGCCGCGGCCATGGTGATGATGGTGTCCTTGGTCACGGGCCTGGGCACGTTCCTGTCCTGCCTTGTCCAGCTGGGCCAGCCGGGAGACCAGATGCGGGTTGATCTTTGGCGTCTGCCGTCCTGAACCGTCGTGCCGATACAGGTCCAGGATCTCGGGCTCGGTGTGCCTGTCGGCCTGGACCAGGACGTGCTGCTCCAGCGGCACGGGTCTGCGCTCGGAGACCACCAGATGGGTGCGTCCGCGCACTGAGGAGATCCAGTCGGAGAACTCCTCTACGTTGGACACGGTGGCCGACAGCCCCACGATTCTGGTGGAGGCCGGAAGATGGATGATGACCTCCTCCCAGACGGGTCCCCGAAAGCGGTCGGCCAGATAGTGGACTTCGTCCAGGATCACGTACTTCAGGGCTGTCAGGGTGGAGGACTGCTCATAGAGCATGTTGCGCAGGACCTCGGTGGTCATGACCACGATGTCCGCCTCGGAGTTGATGGAGGTGTCGCCGGTCAGCAGCCCCACCCGATCCTCGCCGTAACGGCCGACCAGATCATGATATTTCTGGTTGCTCAGCGCCTTGATTGGGGTGGTATAGAAGGTCTTGACGTTCTGCTCCTGAGCCAGGAATACTGCGAAGTCGGCCACGATGGTCTTGCCGGCGCCGGTCGGAGCGGCAACCAGAACGTTGTCGCCATCCTCCAAAGCCGTGATGGCCTCCAGCTGGAAGTCATCCAGAGGGAAGGGCAACTTGGACTGAAAACGTGCGGGCGCTCCGGTCATGCGTTTGCGATGACGACTGAAACGAGCGTAACGTTCCGCCGGCCCCGGTTCGGATGTTGATGAATCCTGTCCGTGGTGACGATGACCTGACATATTCCTCCAAGAACTACTTATTGAACTGCTTCCACCGCCGCCAGACGCGGGCATGATTCCTTCTGCGCTGCTCCTTGCGCTGCAGAACCTGGGCGTGGGCCTGGCTGTAGCGCTCGGTTGAGTGCGACAGGGGCAGGGCGAAAGCCGGACCTTCAGCCCTATCTGTTGCCTGGGACTGTCCTGCAACTGGGGGCTGGGGCATGTGTCGGTTCAGATCGTCTGAGACCCGCCCTATGGAGCGGCCGGCTGTCATGGCATGGCGGATGGCGTAGACGGCTCCGCCAATCAGCATGGCCAGCATGAAGATCACCAGAAAGATCCAGATCCATCCAGGCATGGCACTCCTCTC
>NZ_JBVPQK010000177.1:0-5567 GCF_058197115.1 Bifidobacterium sp. POST2/T3 (B1) | reverse complement strand
GGGGCAATAGACTGGGGAATCATGGTGGACATCCAGGATGCAGGGCAGGCGCTGAAGCGGTATTTCGGATATGAGTCCTTTCGTCCGGGTCAGGAGGATCTGGTCAAGGCCATTCTGAATGGGCGAGACTGCCTGGGTGTTATGCCGACCGGGGCTGGCAAGTCCATCTGCTATCAGATCCCTGCCACCCTTCTGGACGGTCTGACCATCGTCATCTCTCCCTTGGTTTCCCTGATGAAGGACCAGGTGGACGGGTTGGAGGATGCCGGCATCCCGGCTTCGTTCGTCAATTCCACCCAGGATATGGATGAGCAGTCCCTAGCCCTGGCTCAGGCTGCCCAGGGACGAAGCAAAATCCTCTACGTGGCTCCCGAACGGCTGGATGCCCCCAGATTCAGAGAATTTGCCCAGCGTACGAGAATCTCCCTGCTGGCCGTGGATGAAGCCCACTGCGTATCCCAGTGGGGTCAAGACTTCCGCCCTGCCTACTTGGGAATCGGCGACTTCATCAGATCCGTGCCTAGTCGACCCACGGTGGCAGCCTTCACTGCTACAGCGACCGAAAAGGTTCGGCGCGACATTGTATACATGCTGGGCTTGGACGATCCTTACATAGCGGTGACGGGATTCGACAGGCCCAACCTCTTCTTCGATGTGATCAAGCTGGAGAGCAAATACAAGAATCGCTGGGTGGTCCAGTATGCCCTGAAGCATGGAGATGACTCAGGCATCGTCTACTGCGCCACCCGCAAGGAGACCGAAGCCCTGGCGGATGATCTGGCCAAGGCTGGTGTCAGCGCTGTCAGCTACCACGCGGGCATGGATGCTCAGGACAGGGAGCAGGCGCAACGGGACTTCGTCAACGACAAGGTGCAGGTGGTCGTGGCCACCAATGCCTTCGGCATGGGCATCGATAAGTCCAACGTGCGCTATGTCATCCATCACAACATGCCCGAGAGCATCGAGGCCTACTACCAGGAAGCAGGCAGGGCGGGACGTGACGGTGAGCCCGCCCGATGCTCATTGCTGTGGAACGAGAGCGATATCGTCACCCGCAGGCGCCTGCTTGACATGGACAACGGCAACGACAGACTGACCGGTGAGCAGGCTGAAGCGGTCAGGGCCGAACACCGGCGCCTGCTCAACGTCATGATTGGCTACTGTCGAACCACCGGCTGCCTTCACCAGTACATGTTGCGCTACTTCGGCGAGGAAGTGGACCAGGCTGCCGCGGGCCTTTCGCCTGCCGAGGCCGACAAGGGCAAATCCGTCCCGGTCCGGCATCCCGACACCGGTAGCAGCGGCTGCCAGAACTGTTCCAACTGTCTGAGTACCTTTACGACTATCGATGTCAGCGATGTGGCCCGTGCCATTAGCAGGTGCGTGCATGATGTGAATCAGGGGTTCGGCTCCGGCAAGATTGCCCAGATCCTCCGGGGGTCGCGCTCGCAGGACCTTCTTCGGCGAGGGCTGGATCGGTGCCCCAGCTATGGCGCTCTGGCCCAGATTCCGGAGGCGCGGATTCGCGACGTGCTCAACCAAATGGCCTCGGACGGGTATCTGTACATCACCGAAGGACGGCTGCCCATGGTCCATTTCGGGCCCAAGGCCGCGCAGACGGTCAGCCCGGACTTTCACTATGAAATCAAGCGGACGGAACGACCGAGTGCCTCAGGCAAGGTCTTCGGCGGCGGATCTTCTTCGACGCTTGACGATGACGGTCTCGATCAGGTCGATGCAAGTGATGCCAGCCCAGAGGACGAGGAACTTTTCCAGAAGCTGCGCGATCTGCGGACCAGCATAGCCCGTGAGATCGGCAAGCCCCCCTACATCGTCTTCTCCGACAAGGCGCTGCGCGATATGTGTCGTCTGCGTCCAGTCGATGATGCGACCTTCCTGGCTGTCAACGGGGTGGGACAGCACAAACTGGAGCAATATGGACCCCAGTTCATGGGGGTCATCTCCAAGTTCTCGGCCAGAAAAGGAGTGAATGTGGTCATGGGCGTGGCCGAATCTGATAGGCGGGTCGGCCTACCATGAGATATACATGACTTCATCGTGGCTGCCCTTGCAGATTAGGCGCCCGAGAGGAAAGGAAATAACAATGGCTGACAAACCAATCGTAGAGAGCTTCCAGCTGGATCACACCAAGGTCAAGGCGCCCTACGTTCGTCTGATCGACGAGGAGAAAGGCCCCCAGGGAGACATCATCTCCAACTATGATCTGCGCCTGGTCCAGCCCAACCAGAACGCCATTCCAACTGCCGGGCTGCACACCATAGAGCACACCATCGCCGTGCTTCTGCGCGAGCGCATCCCCGGCTACATCGACTGCTCGCCTTTCGGTTGCCGGACGGGCTTCCACCTGCTCGCCTGGGGCCGTCATTCGACCGAAGATGTGGCCAAGGCTCTGAAGGAGTCACTGGAGTTCATCGCGGAAAGGGCCACTTGGGACGACGTTCCCGGCACCGAGATCACCTCATGTGGCAACTACCGTGACCATTCGCTCTTCTCGGCCAAGCAGTGGAGCCGCGACATCGTGGCCGCCGGCATCAGCTCCGATCCTTACGAGCGCAAGCTGGTCTGAGTTTCAAAAACGTGGAAACTGGGCAAGGGCTGAACCCTGCCCAGTTTTTTGAAGGGTGCTCATCTAACACTCGTGGGACGAATCGGTCACTTGTGCCTGTTCTTTGGTGTTCGTCTGGGCGAAGGGGCTCAGCGACATTTGGTCATGCCAATCCGTCTGGTCAGCAGGTTTTCGTAGTCAACCTGACCCGTGCCCGTTATTTGCACTCGGAAAACCGGGTTCTGAAGAGTGCAGAATAGCCCAAACTATTCCCCGATTCGCTCAATGCGTACTCACTTCGTGATTGCCTGCTGATGGATACACTCGTACTTCGGCAATCGCAGGGGCAGGTTTCATCCCTGCCGCACCGGTCGAGAAAGAGGTAGCCACAGTGAGCAAGTACGCGATGGAGACCGCACGTTGGATCCGTCATGCCACCATGGACGACTTTGAGGCGATCATGCCTGTCTACGCCTACGCCAGAAAGCGGATGGCCGAGACCGGCAACCCCCGTCAGTGGGGGGACAAGTACCCCCTGCCTGAACGTATCCGCGAGGACATCGCCGGGGGCCACACCATGCTCTTGGTTGACGATGCAGCTGGTATGGACCAAATTCCTGAGGATCCCGTCTACCCTGAACCTGAGCTGGACGACCACAAGGGCAGCCACGAGCGCATCATAGGCGTCTTTGCTCTCTTCCATGATCCAGAACCGGATTATAAGGTCATTGATGGCAGCTGGCTGGACGACCGACCCTATACCACCATCCACCGGGTTGCTGCCTCGGGACTGGGGCGTCACGCAGCCGGGGACCTGCTTGATTGGAGCATGCGCCGGTACGAGAACATACGCGCCGATACGGGACTGAAGAACTATGCCATGCAGCATATCCTGGAGACCCACGGCTTCACCCGCTGCGGCAACATCATCATGCCTGAAAATAAGGAGATCGAGAACGTGCGGGTGGCCTATCAGCTGCACAATCGTCCCCTTGACCTGGCTGAGCGCGAAAGGGAGGACAAGCGCTTGGTCACTGTCTGAGAGCGGGGGCAGACCGTCGCAGTGCCGTCGCACAATGGAGCCATGACATTGAGTGCAGCACCGGCATGGCAGTTTTCCGGGCCCGCGGGCCAGCAACATTACGAGCAAGCTCTTCGGGCCTATCCTGGGCAGATCATCGTGGACTTGCGGACCTTGAAGGCCAATATGGCCACCTTGGTTAAGCTGGTTCATTCCACGAACCCCGGTGCTGCGGTCATGGGTGTGGTCAAGGCCGATGCTTACGGCCATGGGCTCATCCCTGCTGCTCTGGCGGCGCTGGCTGGCGGGGCCACCTGGCTTGGCACAGCCCAGTCCAGCGAGGCCCTGCGTCTGCGTCGTGCAGGCATCGGCCCCGAACGTTGTCGGATTCTGTCTTGGATGTTCAATGGGGACCGCGCCCCCTTCAACCAGCTGATTCAGGCTGATATCGACCTAGGCGTCGGTTCTCTGAAGACCATGGACATGGCAGCCCAGGCGGCAGATCAGGTCGGCAGGCCTGCACGCGTCCACATCAAGGTGGACACCGGCTTCGGACGCAACGGTTTTACTCACGAAACCTTCGGGGATGCCCTACGCGAGCTCTCCCGCCTGGCCGCACAGGGTCTGTTGGAGCCTGTGGGGCTTTTCAGCCATCTGGCAGTGGCTGACATGCCTAATATGGACGAGTTCGTTTCGTCCACTGACGAGCAAATCGCCCTCTTCGAGGAGTTTTCTGACTGGATGACGGCCGTCGGCATGAAGCCCGCAATCCGGCATCTGGCCAACACCGCTGCCACGCTCACCCGTCCTAGGATACGTTACGACCTGACCCGTCCTGGCATCGGCCTGTACGGATACGAGCCGGATCCCTCCATGGGGGTTTCGGCCGATTATGGTCTGCGTCCGGCAATGACACTCCAGGCCCAGCTGGGCACTGTCAAGGATATGCCGGCCGGTCACGGCATCTCCTACGGCCGTACCTATCTGACGGAGAAGCCGACGAGCACAGCCATCATGCCACTGGGTTACGCCGACGGGATTCACCGGTCTGCCTCAGGCTTCGACCGAGAGGGCGCTATGTGTCGAGAGCACCTGGGCGGTCCCGTCCGCCTGATGACTCGACAAGGGCCCAAGTTGGTTCGCGTCGCTGGAAGGGTCTGCATGGACCAGTGTGTACTGGATCTAAAGGGCATGACTTCCGATTTGGGAGTAAGCGAGGGCGATACCGTTGTGCTCTTCGGGCCAGGCAGGGGGGAGGATAAGGCTGAGCCAACCGCTGATGACTGGGCCCGGGCAGCCGACACTATCAGCTATGAGATCTTCACCTGCCTGCGTAGTAGGATTCCACGGCTCTACCTGGGCGTACATGAGGTGGTCGACCCTGCCGACCTGCACCTGATTGCCCCTGAATCCATTCTTTGAGACCACTATCACAGGTAGAACCTAGGCTTGGGGCCTTGTCAAGGGGCAATATAAGTGGTGAGATGAGGTTATGACTACATATACAGGAAATGAACCAAGCAATATCTCATACACAGCCGTAGCTGACATCACCGGTGGCCGCGAGGGCCATGCAGACAGCCATGAGCCCGATCTCTCCTTGGACCTGGACACGCCAAAGGCTATGGGGGGCAAGGGCCAGGGCACCAACCCCGAGCAGCTCTTCGCCATCGGCTGGGGCGCCTGCTTCCAGGGAGCCATGGGACTGGCCGGAAAGGAGTTGCGCGTGCCGGCCACTAAGCTGGCCCAGAGCAAGGTGCGCACTCACATCTCCCTTGGCGACCAGGGCGAATCCTTCGGCATCAAGGCCCTGATCGAGGTCTGCCTACCTGACGTCGATCGTGATCTGGCTACCCGTCTGGTGGAGCGCACCCAGGAGCTCTGCCCCTATTCCAAGGCCACGGCGGGCAATGTGCCCACTGAAGTGGTGGTCGTGGATAATCTGGACTGAACGGAGCGGGCGCGCCTGATGGGCACTGA
>NZ_JBVPQK010000176.1:0-5586 GCF_058197115.1 Bifidobacterium sp. POST2/T3 (B1) | reverse complement strand
CTGCGCGGGGATCTGGATCGACTGCGCAGCATGGCCGATCAGGCCTCTTTCGACCGGCACCCCTCCGATGAACAGGAAGCCGAAGACTGCTGGCAGCTGGTGGACAAGCTCCGATCCGCCATCCTGGCATCCCTGCCACGAACCCGACGCTGGCGCACCCTGCTTTCCCCCAGACACCTGCACTGACCCGCCCCACATGACTGGACCCGCCATGACACCTCCCTCCTACCCAGACAGTGATATCGCATGGAAGAGAGTGTGTTCTACGATCGAGCTTCAAGAATCAAGACCCTACCAACCCACTGATGCAGGGCTTACACGCAAAGTTATGGCCAACCAGCTGCGCCCATGGACAACAGGTGTAGACACGGTCGCCGGACAGTCGTTGTTTGCCACTGTCCTCCGATAACCTGGACCGCAGAGGAAAACAAAACAAGGGCCTTTACGATCGCTGGGATCGTAAAGGCCCTCATCTTTTATCGCATGTCCTGCAACCGAATCCACGACTACCAGTTGCTCAGTTATTCAGACGCTCAGACGCTCCTGATTGGAATGCTAGTCCTGGCAGGAGGAGAATGTGGCATCGCCGGACTGCTGCGGTGGCTGCTGAGCTGAGTCGTTACCATCGAGTTCCAGAACCAGAAGACGCAGCGCTGGCGCCATCACCCCGGCAGGGTCCGGGACATGCCCGCTGGGAGGATCGATACCAGCATGGCATGGTAGGCATCCACATTGAACTCCTTGCTTGTTTGCGCGAACGCCTCAACCGACCGAGACCACTCCGGATGCCCAAAAGCACCAGTATCAACCTTGCTGAGTCTGAAAAGCAGGAACCAGTATCATCCGTGGAACCTTGTCATCACCGGCAAAGTACAGATAATCCTGTTGCCAGAGCACCTCTGCAGAACCGCGCGCTCCTCTGTGCGCACCAGCGCTGCATCCCCTATGGCCTGCAAAACCCCGGCATACAGGTCAGCGGCCATGCCAGGCATTTCGCCTCGTGGGGGTTTACGCCAGCGTGCATGCTCCGGAAGCACGGTCACGCCTGACCCTGCACTTCGTCCTAGGCAATCCTTATCTTCGACAGCTGCTCTTGGGCAAAGCGAAGGAAACCGTCCGAACCCGCCATGGCATACTTCAGCAGGCGATCGAACTGGTCATCATCCATGCCTCCCTGGCAGTTCACCACGAACAACGTGTGGAAGAGCAAGCCTTTTTCGGAACTCTACAAATAGGCGCCCGGCCCCTCATAGTACCGGTTCCAGGCATTGCAGCAATCCTCAAGCAAATCATGCTGGCCGTTGGGATGACTGCCCTGCTCAGTCCCATGAACCACCAGATACTTATCATGCTCGCCACGTACACTGAAATCGAGCGCGATATTCCCCCATAAACCGATCCAGGCCTGCTCATGATACTCGACACGGTATCCTTGGGCATCCAGCCACTGCTGTATTCTCTTCCCGTCAACCATGGATTTCATCGGCTGTTCCATTTGTTCATGCCCCTCTTCCGTATGGCGCATTCGGTATGCGTATGGGATCCGGGCACTGATCATTCACCCAAGCATAAAGATTCTGTATCAGATAGATAAAATCATCGAGACGTTGTCCCAGTACCTCATCCCGCTCGTCGCACATGATCTGCCCGACTCCCGCTATCCTGACGGCCTGGTTCTGCTCTAAGGAAGGTTCGGTGGCATAGGCCTTGAGATATCCAACTGATCGGTTCCATTCAGTACAGACATTCACCGCATCCCGATACCTGGCGGAGCTGAATCCCCGGCTCCACAGACTTGTGAAACCAATGGAATCCAGACTTTTGCTCATTACAAAAGTAATGCCGCAGTCGACCAACGGCACCAGTACAGGACCGCCGCTGGCATTGACGTACGAGGGTATCCCCCGCTGAGCGAGCAGTCGTATTATGCGGGCAATGGGAGTTGGAAGACCTTGCAATAATTGCTCATCCACACTCATCCCAGCGGTTCCCTGGCCTTCCACATCCGCAGCAGTATCAGTCATCCCAGTCTCCTTATATAAATCCACCCGTGCAGGCTAGTCAGTCAAGGTCGGGTCGTACCCGACTGGTTCATTCCCGCCCCTATTGTCCCGTTGTCGATTACTCCGTTGTCAATTGCCCCGTTGTCAAAGGACAGACGGCGATGACGGGAAGGCGTGCACATGATGACCAGCTGAATCACTATCGCCACGAGCAGCGGGATGACAGCCAAAAGCAAAGGACCGCCACCTATGGTCAACATTCGAGATTTCACCAGACCAATCGTGGCTATAACCATAAGACCGTACGGAATCAAAGTCAGCCATCCCGGCAGCAATAAATCATGCAGACGCCGCACCTCCAGAGCATACTCTGGCACCACCATGATCAGGTCAAAGACCAGGGGGATGAGAGCCCAGGATCCCCCTCCGCATACCTTACTCAGGCCCTGCTCTACAATTGATAGAACGATGAAGAACACCCATATCTCCTTGCGGCACGATCTCCCCCGCCCCCGGGCAAACAGGTAGAACGGCCGCTGCAGACATTCTCGAAATGTAGCGTCATACATGGGTTCGAAACCCTTCATCTCTGCCACACGAGGCGGTCTATTTTCAAACAAGGCAACAGCCATGGTCCCTTTCCTTCCATGCAACTCGAGCGGCCAGCCAGAACAGATTCCGCCGCGACCAACTTCATTGTCGACAACCAGCGTAGATTGCATTACGGCTGTAGATATCATTCACGTAAGGCCTGAAGCCCAGTAAGGGCCTTGACGATTTCTCACCAGCAACGCCCTCATTGGTCCTGCACGGCGGTGCTGCCGCGTGCCAGGGCGGCCACCAGGGTCATCAGGTCGAAGATCAGCGCCCAGGCCGCCAGCCACTCGAAGGAGGCGTCACGGTCGTCACCCGCGCAATAGTCGATTGCCCACAGGTCCTGCAGAAACCACAAGGCTCCGGTTGCGCCCACGGCCACGCACCAGGGCAGGCACGACAGGGGGGAACCCCCGGACAGCAGGCACAGCATCCACGACGGCAGCACGCACGACGCAGCCGAAGCAGCCCAGGCCGCCACACGGCCACGCACCCGATCCGACACGAACCGCAGCCAGGTCACCCCGGCCACCACCAGCACAGCCACCGACACGAACACCCAGCGCATCACCCCCGGACGCTCGCCGGTCATCGCGCCGAACATCACCCCCCAGCAGGGCATCGTCGGCATCGTCAAAGCCAGGCACCAGAACCCCGGACGCCCCCCACGGCTCTCGAACCGGCTTAAAAACCACCACATCGCAAAAACCGAGAACAGACCCGCCAAGCAGAACTGTATAAAACGGTCGCGCATCCACTGCTCATCCCCATACAGGAAGGCCCAGCCCGGTACAAACCCCGCCAGGAAGGCCGCCCCGCACACCGCCAGCTTGCGCACCACGCCGGCACGGGAAAAGGCACGCTCCCCCGCAGGCGCATGACGCGCACACCCCGCCACCCGCGACATGACCGAAGACGCGCTCTGCAGCCAGGACCTCCCCACAGGAAGCCGCAAGGAACCAGAAACACTATCAGCCATCACACACCATCCTCCTGCTCAAAAGCCCCGAATCCGCCGCCTGGCCCGCCAAGCCGTCGATTCCGGTCTTGCATCAGTGCCGTTCATGCAGGTCTCTTTCCATCCCGCATCGTCGAGGTTCACCCTTTCCTGTTACAGCAGAGGGGTCACTGTCCGTTCGGGTTCCCTGGATACTGTGCCGTACCAGTGCGACTCACACTGAGGCTTCCGTTATCGACAACTGGATGACGATGACGCGAGGGAACGCACATGATGGCCAGCCGGACTACTACAGCCAGAAGGAGGATGATGACCCCCAGGGGCGAAGGGGCGGACGGATCCAGTCCTTCCAAGGTATCCGACACCATCGGACCGACAATCAGACCCACGCCCACCACCTCCAGCGCATAAGGGACGAGCGCCAACCACCCCGACAGGGCCAGATCATGCAGACGCCGCACCGTCAGGGCATACATAGGCACCAGCACTGCCAGGGAGAACAGCCCCGGTATGACGGCCAAGAGACCCGAAGAGAACAAGCGGGTCAGGAAGGTGTCCAAGACCCAGACAAACGCGGCAAAAACCCATATCTCCTTGCGGCAGGAACGTCCCTTCCCTCTCGCATACAGGTAGAAGGGCCGTTGCATGCACTCCTGCATGGTCGCATCATACATGGGCTCGTACCCCTTCATCACATCCACACGAGGCGGCCTCTTCGATAACAAGGCACTGGCCATAATCCTCACCTTCACTTTCTTCATAAACCCATCCCGACGGATTGTCGGGACGGAACATCCAATATCGACATCAACGCAAACACACCCATGGCGCAACCCACCGTCCGGCGTCACCGGCCGGCATCGTCGTCATCATTGGAGGTTCCCAGGAGGGAAGCGATCAGCAGGATCAGATCGAACACCAGTGCCCAGGCCGCCAACCACTCGAAAGCCGCATCACGATGCGTGCTCACGCATTTCTCGATCGCCCACATGTCCAGCACGAACCACAAAGCGCCGACGATGCCCACCACGCAGCACCAGAACAAGGACGCGCCAGCCGACCCCGTCACCTTGGCCAGCATCCAGGACGGCACCACACACAACACCACCATCGCCGCCCACCACACGAACCCGTTGCGCACCAGCCGCATCACCACCGGAAATACCAACACCCCAACAGCCACCAACACAGCCACCGACACCAGAATCCACCGGATCACGCCACCGGAATAGCGGGCGCCAGAACCCAATATGATGCCGAACCCTGGAGCGCACGGAAGCGACAACATCACAAACCAGGGCCCCGGGCGCCCCTTCCCATCCTCATACCGCCCCAACAGGATCAGAACAGCAAATCCGGAAAGCACAGCAAGCAAAACAGCTTGACCTATCCGCATGCGGATCCAATCCTGGTCCTGGTCAAACAGGAGGAACCAGCCGCAGGCGAACCCGGCTAAATAGGTCATTCCGTACAGCACCGTCTTCCACAGGACCCCGCCCAGAGAGAACTCACGGGCACCAGGCCGCGCATGCGGGATGCTCCCCACCACACGCGACATGATCGACGACAGGACAAACGCATCAACCCGATCATCAACGCCATCCGACACCACGCCGGCACCAACGCGCCCACCGGTCGACACAGACATCACCACCACTCACCCTTCGCCCTACACCTGCGCAAGCACGGAACCCAAAGAACCGGCTAACGGCGAGAAAGGCTTCAAATAACCAAGGCTCTCAGACACCGACGTCTTTCACCCGATACCGCCTTTATCTTGATTATAGACCTGACGCTTCAAGGCCTCGACCTCCTCTGTGACCACCGAGGAGGCGGACGGGTCCAGCCTGCCGTCCGGCGTCAGCGGACGGGAGCACCCGAATCGACTTCACGGGACGCGACGCCCAGGCCTGGGTGGAGGTCAATCTGAAGGGACTCGGATGGGTTCCCTTCTACCCCACACCACCAGAGACCAAGACCCCGGACAAATCCCTGGACCCCACACCACCCGACCCACGCACCCTGGTCCGC
>NZ_JBVPQK010000175.1:0-5624 GCF_058197115.1 Bifidobacterium sp. POST2/T3 (B1) | reverse complement strand
GGTACTACTTACAGCTTTATTGGCAGCCAAAATGGACGTTCCTTATCGCTCGCCGTACTCGATCATTCCTGTTACCCAGGGAGATGCCGAACGGCCGCCATATGCCTATTCGCGGGCACCTCCTCGATGATGCATGCCCGCTATATGACATACCTCATGCAAAGTCAAAACTATAGCAGACAAGAACCATGGACGCAATCGGCGTGTCGTCTTGGAAAAGCTGCTATTGGATCATGACCGGTACTGGCTGGGAGGCCACGTTGGAATCGGCTTTGAGCACCAACTTGGCCTTGTAGGAACCGGCGTCGACCAGGGGCAGCTTCTCATCGGGCTGGCAGCTCTCCTGGCTCCTGTCGGCATGCCAGGTGATGGTCTGCACGTCCTTGTCGCCAGTGGCCATGAGCAGGGTACGCGCCCCCACCGGGCAGGCATCGGAGCGCCAAACGGTATCCTGACCGCTGGTGATGACCAGCACACGGCCGCCGTCGGAGCCGTCCACCAAGCATGAGCCTGTTCCCTTGTGACGAATGGTCACCGTGAAGTCGATGGAACCGCCGACTTCAGTGCTAGGATCGGGCGCAGCCAGCTCCAACGCCAGATCCCCTTTGTTACAGTCAGGAGCTCCTGAGGAACGCTTCTTGCTAGCATTCTTCTTCTGATCTTTGCCCTGCTTGTTCTTGTCTTTGGATTTGGTCTTTGCGGACTGCTGGGCGCTGGTCGAGGCACCCTGGCCCCCATCGCCTCCCCGCAAGGCTCTGATGCCGGCCCCCACGCCCCAGACCAGACCAGCGCAGACCAGCAGGAAGAGCACCGCCAGCAGGGCGGCCGCGATCCTCCGGCGACGGTACATCCGCCGCTTCTTCTCGCTCATGCGTCGCTTGGCCATACTAACCCAGTCTAATCGCTCGGGCGGCCTTCACTGCGGCAGACTTAGGCGGCCGTCCCGGCCAATCTCAAGAAGGCCGTCCTCGTCCAGGGATGCGATGCACCGATCAAGTCGGATTTCATCCTCGCACAAGGGTTCCAGATCCTTCCTCGAGACGGGCGTGCCGGAAGCCTGCCGCAGGGCCTGAAGGATGGCACCGCGGACCTGCCGGTCGGTACCGGCGAAGCGCTGACGGGGCCTGGTCCTGCCTGCGCCCAAACCAGGTAGTCCAGCCTTGAGAAAGCGGCAGTAACCGGCCAGAGGGCAGATGTCGCAGGCCGGCTTGCGAGCGATGCAGACTGTGGCGCCCAGCTCCATGACAGCCTGGTTCCATCGGGCCGATGGCGGCTCACGCCAGGCAGCCGACCTGACCTTCGGATCAGCCAGTCCCAGACGGTCACTATCTTTCTGGGCACCGCTGTCCTCGGCACCGACATCCTCCGGCCCTCCGGCATCGGCGCTAACACTCTCCTGCCCTTCATCCTCGGGCAGGACCTGCCAGGCCAGCTGGCGCTCCTCTCGGCTGGCAGCGCCTCCGGTGGATTCACGCCCCAGAAAGACCCTGGAGAGCACCCTGCGGATATTGGTGTCGATGACGGCGATCCTCTCGCCGTAGGCAAAGCTCATGACAGCACTGGCCGTATAGTCGCCGATGCCAGGCAGGGCCACCAGCTGGTCGTAATCCCGGGGCAGCCGGTCTGCATACCGGCCGGCCACCTGCTGCGCGCACTCCTGCAGGCGCAGGGCTCGGCGCGGGTAGCCCAACCGGCCCCAGGCCGTGATGACCTCGGCCTTGGGTGCGGCAGCCAGGGACGCAGCATCCGGCCAGACCCTCATCCAGGCCGTCCAGTAGGGCACCACCCGGCTCATCTGGGTCTGCTGGCTCATGACCTCGGAGACCAGTACCCCCCAGGGTGTGGTTCGCCCAAAGCGCCAAGGGAGATCGCGGGCGTACCGGCTCCACCAATCGAACAGCCGCAAACGGATTGACTCAATCTCCGCCAAGGCCGTATCCACACCCTCCATATGGTCACACCGCCCTTCGCCATCCGATTCTGCCTCATTCAACCGCCGTATTCTGCCCGACGGTGCCGACCGACGCTGCCTTACCTGTCGTTTGGCGACGGTAGGTTGGCCTCATGAACAGGCAGGAGCAGGAGCGGTCCGACGACCCGTCAAAGGCCGTCGACAGCATGTACGAGTACGGATACCGCAAATCGAACTATGGTCCGGATGAGCTGGTCACCGACGCCCACGGCAACCCCATCTCCGTAGTGGACGCCATGATGAAGGCCGATCAGGCCAGCCGGGTGAAAACCTCCACCCCCCACCTGTGCTACTACTCGCCGCGGATCCCCGGCAACACCGGCTCCGCCATCCGCCTGTGCGCCGTGACCGGCACCATCCTGCACCTGATAGAGCCCCTGGGCTTCAACCTCAAAGACACCAAGCTGCGCCGCGCCGGCCTGGACTACCACGACATGGCCCACGTGGTCCTGCACCCGGACTTCGACGACCTGGTCCGCTCCATGCCCGACAGCCGGATCATCGCCTTCACCGCCCACGCCGACAAGCTCTACACCGAAGTCAACTACCGGCCGGACGACATCCTCCTATTCGGACCCGAACCCGGCGACATCCCCGACCCCATGGACATCATGGCCGGCCCTCACGTAGCCGAACAGGTCAGGCTGCCCATGCGGCCCAGCCTGCGCAGCCTGAACCTGACCAACTGCGCCTCCATCGCCATCTACGAGGCCTGGCGGCAGCTGGGAT
The DNA here is from genome assembly GCF_058197115.1 of Bifidobacterium sp. POST2/T3 (B1). NCBI lineage: Bacteria > Bacillati > Actinomycetota > Actinomycetes > Bifidobacteriales > Bifidobacteriaceae > Bifidobacterium > Bifidobacterium sp. POST2/T3 (B1). Next base: position 2,923 of record NZ_JBVPQK010000175.1, on the reverse strand, counting down.
TCCAAGGCGGCCGCTGAATCCTGCGTGCACGCTCAGTTCTTGAAACTGTGGATGGGCGCCGGGATGTGTCCGCCCCGATTGACGAATGCCGCACAGGAGCGGGTATTGACGGGCACGACCGGGCCGCCGCCCATGAGTCCACCGAACTCGGCCCACTCGCCCACATGCTTGCCGATGACAGGAATGACCCTGACTGCGGTGGTCTTCTGGTTGATCATGCCGATGGCCGCCTCGTCGGCGATAAGGCCGGCAATGGACTCCGCAGAGGTGTCCCCGGGGATGGGAATCATGTCCAGCCCCACCGAGCAGACGCAGGTCATGGCCTCAAGCTTCTCCAGGGTCAGGCTCCCCTCTTGCGCAGCCTGGATCATGGCGGCATCCTCGGACACGGGAATGAAGGCTCCAGACAGCCCGCCAACCGAGCTGGAAGCCATGATGCCACCCTTCTTGACCTGATCGTTGAGGATGGCCAGGGCCGCAGTGGTCCCCGGGGCTCCCACCTGCTCCAGGCCCATGGTCTGCAGTACTTCGCCCACCGAGTCCCCCACCGCAGGGGTGGGTGCCAGGGACAGATCGATGATTCCGAAGGGCACGTCCAGGCGACGGCTGGCTTCCTGGGCCACCAACTGACCCACCCGGGTGATCTTGAAAGCCGTCCTCTTGATGGTCTCGCAGAGCTGTCCGAAGTCCGCTCCTTTGACTGATTCCAGGGCGGTCTTGACCACGCCGGGCCCGGAGACCCCCACGTTGATGACGGCCGACCCCTGGCTGACCCCGTGGAAACCGCCGGCCATGAAGGGGTTGTCGTCCGGGGCGTTGCAGAAGACCACCAGCTTGGTGCAGCCGGAGCTGTCCGAGTCGGCGGTGCTCTCGGCGGTGGCCTTGACGACCCGGCCCATCAGGGCTACGGCATCCATATCGATGCCCGTCCTGGTGGAGCCCACGTTGACGCTGGCGCAGACCCGTTCCGTCTGGCTCAGCGCCCTGGGCAGGGACTTGATCAACAACCGCTCGGCCGGGGTCATGCCCTTGCCGACCAGGGCCGAGTAACCACCAATCAAGTTGACCCCGACCTCCTGGGCCGAGCGATCCAGGGCCTTGGCCACGGTTACATAATCCTCCACGGTGTGGCAGGCTCCGGCGGCCACCAGAGAGATGGGGGTGACGGTGATGCGCTTGTTAACGATGGGAATGCCGTATTCGCGGGCGATGGAGTCCCCAGTGGACACCAGGTCGCCGGCCAGGGAGACGATCCTGCGATGAATGTTCCGGCAGAGCATGTCCACATCCTGGCTGGCGCAGTCCAACAGGCTGATGCCCATGGTGATGGTGCGCACGTCCAGGCGCTCCCGGTCGATCATGTCGTTGGTCTCCAGGACCTCGTCACGTGTGATCACAGCTGCCTCCTCAGACCCGGTGCATCCTGGTAAAGATCTCCTCGCGCTGGCAGCGTATGGAGACCCCGATGTCCTCGCCCAAAGATTCCATCCGCTGGCTCAGGGCATCGAAATCATCCCTGCAGGCGGTGCAGTCCACGATCATCATCATGGTGAAGAAGCCGTCCAGAATGGTCTGCGAAATATCCAGCACATTGACACCCTGCTGGGAGAGGTCTGTGCAGACCTTGCCGATGATGCCAATGGCATCCTTGCCCACCACCGTGATGATCGCCTTGTCCATGGCCGTCCTCCTCATCCACCTCGCCCTTGACTAGACCCCTGAAAACCGGGACCCCGCTCCCCCAGCTTAGAGGAGCGCCGGGAGAAGCAGGGTCGTAGAGGTCTACAGTCTGGATTCAGGATTCGCGCGCGGCCGCCGAGGAGGGCAGGGCAATCAGGGCTCTGGGGGCTTTGAATCCCTTGGAGGCGAATCGTTCCGCAATGTCACACGCAAGATCGGAACCCTTGCCGGTGTCAGCAAGGGCGATGATGGATCCGCCGAACCCGCCGCCGGTCATGCGAGCTCCGTAGGCCCCGCCCTGACGTGCCGCATCCACAGCCTCATCCAACTCCGGACAGGTGACCTCGTAGTCGTCCCTCAAGGAGTCATGGGAAGCGTTGAACAGGCGACCGGCCAAGACGTAATCGCCCCTGCCGAAGGCCTCGACGAAGCGGTCCACCCGCCCTATCTCGCTGATGACATGACGGACCCGCCGACGCATGATCTCATCGGGCAGCTGCTCCAGCAGGGCAGCCAGGGCGGACGGGGGATCTGCGGCCCCATTGACCTGGTCTGCCGCCTGGCGCAGATTGGCCACCCCCAGCAGATGCGCAGCCTGCTCGCAGGTGGCCCGCCGCTGATCGTATTGACCATCGTTGAGCTGGTGCTGGGCCCTGGTGTCGACGACCAGCAGCTCCAGGCCCGCAGCCTGCAGGTCGAAGGGAACCTGGCGCACGTTGCTCATGGCATCCAGCTCCGGCCGGCAGTCCAGCCGCAGGGCACAACCGGATCGACACCGCATGGAGGCGCTCTGATCCATGCCACCTGTGGAGGCGCCAGCCATATCGTTCTCCGCAGTGATGGCGGCCTGGATCAGCCTGACCCGACCAGCCTCGTTACCTCCCAGTCCCAAACCGAACAGGTCATCCAGGGCCAGGGCCACGGCACAGGTCATGGCCGCGGAAGAGCTCAACCCGGATCCGACTGGCACGCAGGAGGCCAGGGCCAGGTCGAACCCTCGAACCTGAGGAAAGCCATCCCGCTGCAGGGCCCAAGCCACGCCGACCGGATAGGCTGCCCAGCCGCTCACTCCCCGGGCCTGAAGACCATCCAAGTCAGCCTGGACCGGATTCTCCGGATCCATGCTGGAGACCAGACGGACCCGGCTGTCCGTCCTGGGGCTTGCGGCCACATAGGTACGATTGGGCAGGGCGATGGGCAGGCAGAGACCGGCGTTGTAATCCGTGTGCTCGCCAATGAGATT
>NZ_JBVPQK010000174.1:0-5632 GCF_058197115.1 Bifidobacterium sp. POST2/T3 (B1) | reverse complement strand
GGTACTACTTACAGCTTTATTGGCAGCCAAAATGGACGTTCCTTATCGCTCGCCGTACTCGATCATTCCTGTTACCCCAGGGAGATGCCGAATGGCCGCCATATGCCTATTCGCGGGCATCTCCTCGATGATGCATGCCCGCTATATGACACACCTCATGCAAAGACAAAACTATAGCAGGCAAAGGACCTGGACGCAATCGGCGTGTCGTCTTGGAAAAGCTGCTATTGAATCATGATCGGCACTGACTGGGAAACCACGTGCGAATCGGCCTTGAGCACCAGCGTGGCATGGTAGGAACCGGCCTTGACCCTGAGCAACTTCTGGTCTGGCTGGCAGCTGTCCTGACTCCTGTCGGCATGCCAGGTAATGGTCTGCACGTCCTTGTCTCCTGTGGCCATGAGCAGGGTGCGCGCCCCAACCGGGCAGGCATCGGAGCGCCAAATGGTATCCTGACCGCTGGTGATGACGAGCACACGGCCGCCGTCGGAACCATCCACCAAACATGAGCCCGTTCCCTTGTGACGAATGGTTGCCGTAAAGTCGATGGACCCGCCGACCTCAGTGCTGGGATTAGGTGCAGCCAGCTCCAGAGCCAGATCCCCCTTGTTACAGTCAGGAGCTCCGGAGGAACGCTTCTTGCCGGCGTCCTTCTTCTGATCTTTGCCCTGCTTGTCCTTGTCCTTGGTTTTGGTCTTTGCGTCCTGCTGGGCGCTGGTCGAGACTCCCTGGCCCCCATCGCCTCCGCGCAGTGCTCTGATGCCGGCCCCCACGCCCCAAACCAGGCCAGCACAGACCAGCAGGAAGAGCACCGCCAGCAGGGCTGCCGCAATCCTCCGGCGACGATACATCCGCCGCTTCTTTTCGCTAATGCGTCGCTTGGCCATACTTTCCCAGTCTAATCGACAGGGCAGCCTTCACTGCGGCAGACTTAGGCTGCCGTTCTGGCCGATCTCCAGAAGGCCGTCCTCGTCCAGGGAGGCGATACACCGATCAAGTCGGATTTCGTCCTCGCACAGGTGTCTCAGGTCCTCCTTGGAGACGGGCTCGCCCGAAGCCTGCCGTAGGGCCTGAAGAATGGCACCGCGTACCTGCCGGTCGGTGCCCGCGAAGCGCTGCCGGGGCCTGGTTCTGCCTACGCCTAGACCGGGCATTCCGGCCTTGAGAAAGCGGCAGTGGCCGGCCAGAGGACAGATATCGCAGGCCGGCTTGCGGGCGATGCAGACCGTGGCTCCCAGCTCCATGACGGCCTGGTTCCATCGGGCCGAGGGCGGCTCCCGCCAGGCTGCCGACCTGACCTTCGGATCAGCAAGTCCCAGGCGCCCACTATCTTCCTGGGCACCGCCGTCCTGAACACCGACATCCTCCGGCCCTCCTTCGTCGGCGCTAACAGGCTTCTGCTCTCCGTCCTCAGGCAGGACCTGCCAGGCCAGCTGGCGCTCCTCTCGGCTGGCAGCGCCACCGGTGGATTCACGCCCCAGAAAGACCCTGGAAAGCACCCTGCGAATATTGGTGTCGATGACGGCGATCCGCTCGCCGTAGGCAAAGCTCATGACAGCGCTGGCTGTGTAGTCGCCGATGCCAGGCAGGGCCACCAGCTGGTCGTAATCCCGGGGCAGCCGGTCTGCATACTGGCCGGCCACCTGCTGTGCGCACTCCTGCAAGCGCAGGGCTCGGCGCGGGTAGCCCAGTCGGCCCCAGGCCGTGATGACTTCAGCTTTGGGTGCGGCAGCGAGGGAGGCCGCATCCGGCCAAACCTTCATCCAGGCCACCCAGTAGGGCACCACCCTGCTCATCTGGGTTTGCTGGCTCATGACCTCGGATACCAGGACCCCCCAAGGCGTGGTTCGCCCAAAGCGCCAGGGCAGGTCGCGGGCATATCGGCTCCACCAGTCGAACAGCCTCAGGCGGATAGGCTCAATCTCCGCCGAGGCCGTTTCCGCGTTCTCCATGGTCACACCGCCCTTCGCCATCCGATTCTGCCTCATTCAACCGCCGTATTCTGCCTGACGGTGCCGACCGATGTTCCCTTACCTGTCGTTTGGCGACGGTAGGTTGGCCTCATGAACAGGCAGGAGCAGGAGCAGGAGCGGTCCGACGACCCATCGAAGGCTGTCGAAAGCATGTACGAGTACGGATACCGCAAATCGAATTATGGTCCGGATGAACTGGTCACCGACGCCCACGGCAACCCCATCTCGGTAGTGGACGCCATGATGAAGGCCGAGCAGGCCAGCCGGGTGAAGACCTCCACACCCCACCTGTGCTACTACTCGCCGCGGATCCCCGGCAACACCGGCTCGGCCATCCGCCTGTGCGCCGTGACTGGCACCATCCTGCATCTGATAGAGCCCCTGGGCTTCAACCTCAAGGACACCAAGTTGCGCCGGGCCGGCCTGGACTACCATGACATGGCCCACGTGGTCCTGCACCCGGACTTCGACGACCTGGTCCGTTCCATGCCCGGCAGCCGGATCATCGCCTTCACCGCCCACGCCGACAAGCTCTACACCGAGGTCAACTACCGGCCGGACGACATCCTCCTGTTCGGCCCCGAGCCGGGCGACATCCCCGACCCCATGGACATTATGGCCGGCCCTCACGTGGCCGAACAGGTCAGGCTGCCCATGCGGCCCAGCCTGCGCAGCCTGAACCTGACCAACTGCGCATCCATAGCCATCTACGAGGCCTGGAGGCAGCTGGGATTCCAAGGCGGCCGCTGAAAAACCGCGAGCACGCTCAGTTCTTGAAACTATGAATAGGCGCTGGGATGTGTCCGCCCCGGTTGACGAAGTCGGCACAGGAGCGGGTATTGACAGGCACGACCGGCCCGCCGCCCATGAGCCCGCCGAACTCGGCCCACTCGCCCACCTGCTTGCCGATGACAGGAATGACCCTGACTGCGGTGGTCTTCTGATTAATCATGCCTATGGCCGCCTCGTCGGCGATAAGGCCGGAGATGGATTCCGCGGAAGTGTCCCCGGGGATGGGAACCATGTCCAGCCCCACCGAGCAGACGCAGGTCATGGCCTCAAGCTTCTCCAGGGTCAGGCTTCCCTCTTGCGTAGCCTGGATCATGGCGGCATCCTCGGACACGGGAATAAAGGCTCCAGACAGCCCGCCCACCGAGCTGGAAGCCATGATGCCGCCCTTCTTGACCTGATCGTTGAGGATGGCCAGGGCCGCAGTGGTCCCTGGGGCGCCCACCTGCTCCAGACCCATGGTCTGCAGGACTTCGCCCACCGAGTCCCCCACCGCAGGGGTGGGCGCCAGGGACAGATCGATGATTCCGAAGGGCACATCTAGACGACGGCTGGCCTCCTGGGCTACCAGCTGCCCCACCCGGGTGATCTTGAAGGCCGTGCGCTTGATGGTCTCGCAGAGCTGCCCGAAGTCCGCTCCCTTGGCGGATTCCAGGGCGGTCTTGACCACGCCAGGCCCGGAGACCCCCACGTTGATGACGGCCGATCCCTGGCTGACCCCATGGAAGCCGCCGGCCATGAAGGGGTTGTCGTCCGGAGCGTTGCAGAAGACCACCAGCTTGGTGCAGCCGGAGCTGTCCGAGTCGGCGGTGCTCTCGGCGGTGGCCTTGACGACCCGGCCCATGAGGGCTACGGCGTCCATATCAATGCCTGTTCTGGTGGAGCCCACGTTGACGCTGGCGCAGACCCGTTCCGTCTGGCTCAGCGCCCTGGGCAGGGACTTGATCAGCAACCGCTCGGCCGGGGTCATGCCCTTGCCGACCAGGGCCGAGTAACCGCCAATCAAATTGACCCCGACCTCCTGGGCCGAGCGGTCCAGGGCCTTGGCCACGGCTACATAGTCCTCCACGGTGTGGCAGGCTCCGGCGGCCACCAGAGAGATAGGGGTGACGGTGATGCGCTTGTTAACGATGGGAATACCGTATTCGCGGGCGATGGAGTCCCCAGTGGACACCAGATCGCCAGCCAAGGAAACGATCCTGCGATGGATGTTCCGGCAGAGCATGTCCACATCTTGACTGGCGCAGTCCAGCAGGCTGATGCCCATGGTGATGGTGCGTACGTCCAGACGCTCCCGATCGATCATGTCGTTGGTCTCCAGGACCTCGTCACGTGTGATCATGGCTGCCTCCTCAGACCCGGTGCATCCTGGTAAAGATCTCCTCGCGCTGGCAGCGGATGGAGACTCCGATGTCCTCTCCCAAAGATTCCATCCGCTGGCTCAGTGCATCGAAATCATCCCTACAGGCGGTGCAGTCCACGATCATCATCATGGTGAAGAAGCCGTCCAGAATGGTCTGCGAAATATCCAGCACATTGACACCTTGCTGGGAGAGGTCTGTGCAGACCTTGCCAATGATGCCAATGGCATCCTTTCCCACCACTGTGATGATCGCCTTGTCCATGGCCGTCCTCCTCATCCACCTCGCCCTTGATCGGACCCCCTGAAAACCAGGACCCCGCTTCCCCCAGCTTAGAGGAGCACCGGGAGAAGCGGGGTCGTAGAGGTCTGCAGTCTGGATTCAGGATTCGCGAGCGGCCGCTGAGGAGGGCAGGGCGATCAGGGCTCTGGGGGCCTTGAATCCCTTGGAGGCGAATCGTTCGGCGATGTCACGGGCAAGATCGCGACCTTTGCCGGCGTCAGCCAGGGCGATGATGGATCCGCCGAACCCGCCGCCGGTCATGCGAGCCCCATAGGCCCCGCTCTGACGTGCTGCATCCACAGCCTCATCCAATTCCGGGCAGGTGACCTCGTAGTCGTCCCTCAGGGAGTCATGGGAGGCATTGATCAGACGGCCGGCCAGGACGTAATCGCCTCTGCCGAAGGCCTCGATGAAGCGGTCCACCCGTCCTATTTCGCTGACCACGTGGCGGACCCGCCGACGCATGGTCTCATCGGGCATCTGCTCCAGCAGGGCAACCAGTGCGGATGGGGGATCAGCAGCGCCATTGACCTGGTCCGCAGCCTGGCGCAGGTTGTCCACCCCCAGCAGATGTGCAGCCTGCTCGCAGGCGGCCCGCCGCTGATCGTATTGGCCATCGTTGAGCTGGTGCTGGGCCCTGGTGTCGACGACCAGCAGCTCCAGGCCCGCAGCCTGCAGGTCGAAGGGGACCTGCCGCACATTGCTCATGGCGTCCAGTTCCGGCCGGCAGTCCAACCGCAGGGCGCAGCCGGATCGACACCGCATGGCAGCGCTCTGATCCATGCCACCGGTGGAGGCTCCGGCCATATCGTTTTCCGCAGTGATGGCGGCCTGGATCAGCCTGACCCGGCCAGCCTCGTCGCCGCCCAGCCCCAGGTCGAACAGGTCATCCAGGGCCAGGGCCACGGCACAGGTCATGGCCGCCGAGGAGCTCAACCCGGATCCCACCGGCACGCAGGAGGCCAGGGCCAGATCGAACCCTCGAACCTGGGGGAAGCCATCCCGCTGCAGGGCCCAGGCCACGCCGACCGGATAGGCTGCCCAGCCGCTCACTCCCCGGGCCTGAAGACCATCCAGGTCAGCCTGGACCGGATTCTCCGGATCCATGGTGGAGACCAGACGGATCCGGCTGTCCGTCCTGGGGCTTGCAGCCACATAGGTACGATTGGGCAGGGCGATGGGCAGGCAGAGACCGGCGTTGTAATCCGTGTGCTCGCCAATGAGATT
>NZ_JBVPQK010000173.1:0-5694 GCF_058197115.1 Bifidobacterium sp. POST2/T3 (B1) | reverse complement strand
CGCAGAGTGCGCCGACCTTGGTTCCGCCGATGTAGAAAACGTCGCAGAGACGGGCTATGTCCGTCAGATCGACGTCGGTTCCGGGAGCTACCAGTCCGTATCCCAGCCTGGCCCCGTCCAGGTAGAGCGGAATCTTGTATTCCCGACAGGTCTGCGAGAGATCTTCCAGCTCCTGACGAGTGTAGAGGGTCCCATACTCGGTGGGATGTGAGATGTAGACCATGCCGGGGAAGACCATCTGCTCATGGTTTCCGTCGGCATAGAAGCCTTTCAGAAAAGCGTCAAGGTCCTCTGCGCGAATCTTGCCCTGTTCGCCGCGAATTGTCAGAACCTTGTGGCCTACGGCTTCGATGGCGCCGGCCTCATGGACATTGACATGGCCAGTATCCGCAGCGACTACTCCTTGATATGACTTCAGCAGGCAGGAAGTGACGACCTGGTTGGTCTGGGTTCCTCCGGCCATGAAATAGACCTGGGCCTGGGGGCAGCCACAAGCTTGGGCGATTTTCTGAGCAGCGGAGGAGCAGTACCGATCCTTGCCGTACCCGGGAAGGTGCTCCATGTTGGTGTCGATCAGCCGCTGCAGGACTGCGGGATGTGCGCCCTCGGAATAGTCGTTGACGAATGACAGCATAAACACCCTTTCTAAGACCGTTCCCGTGTATGCCTTTATGGTACACATAAATTGGATTCCACATCCCTTTCCGGGTTCTTCATTCATGCTTGTTCGGAGCATTGGTACGACATGAGAAAGGTTCGTACACAAGCTTGCGAAGACAAGGCTAAATGAAGACAAGGCTAAATACAGTGATGATTTCATTCAATATGGGACAAATCAAAGTGTTGATGATGGAATTCTGCTTGTTGTCCACACTTCCCATTCAGTTGAAGAAAAGAGGACGATGATAAAGACCTAAACAGCAATTATAACGTTAATAAATGTGACCTTGATGTTGGTCAGCACTCTCCCGTCTTGTTCGTGCTAAAAATGGTAAATCCAATGAGTTGGGAAACGCGTACCGATGCCAGAGAGTGTTGTGCCTAGGACGAAAGAAAAATAGGCATTGTACATAGTGGCTATCTAGAGCAGCTATGAATAAATGCTGCTACCCCGAAACAGAAGCTACGCGTCCATTCCTCATTCTGTGGCCTAGGCTCCAGCGTGGCCCCTGCTGCGAACTGTCTGCTGTTTTGCATATGCTTCATGAGAACTGGTGGTTTGCATCATACATTCAGAATCCTGCAGTTGTTTACTTCTGTTCTGTCAGGTGGCTTCAACGACGGAGTTCCCTGACTTGGCAGTCTCGGCCTCATGCTCGGCAACCTCGGCCCTGGCAGCGAGATATTTTGATTCTTGTCAATCTTATCTTTTTGGTCGCATTCGTTATTGTTCTTGTGTCCGTTCATGTTCTGTTCTTTGTCTCTAATTGCTGGTCTCTACCTGATTTGTTAAAAGGTTTACGTAATCCTATGATGCACTCGCTTTATCAGAATGATTCTAATTTAATTAGTATGAATTTGGGATACTACACAATGCTTCTAAACTGGTAAACCGGAGGAAATGAGGTATGTGGCATGCCGTTGTTGTGGTTGACGTATTTTTAATTCCTCAGAAGGCAATGGGCATAATCTTACATAAACCTGTCTGCTGGTTCCACTACCACCGAGATACAGTATGACTGAGGTAAGTATACTTGTTACACATGGTGGAGATGCAAGAGGACGTACCATACGATGACAGTAATGTCAGCAGCATTGAAGAGTATGCCAAGCGCATTGTAAATAAAACTTTGAGAGAAGCTTTGGATTTGCCCCCGGATGCCAGACCCAAGGGTAGCGGAGGCAAGGGGGCCATGGGCGAAACTGTCGAAGAATACTATTTTCGCATCAGAAACAACAATGTTCAAGGTCCTGATTTCCCAAAAGTCGGTGTCGAGCTCAAAACTACAGGTTTAAGATACGATGCCCACCACAAGCCTTGTGCCAAGGAACGACTCGCTATAACTAATATCAACTGGATGACGATTCTCAACGAGGATTTCAAGAAGAGCCATCTTATGGATAAGATATCGAAGATTCTCCTGCTGGCCTACGACTATGACCCAGGTAGCGACAGCGTCTTGGATATGAGATTCAGACTGGCCACCATGTGGGGTGTGCCGGAAAGAGATAAGCCCCAGATGCTGGCAGACTGGAATACGGTTCTCGCAAAAGTGAGGAATGGGGACGCGGATAAGGTAAGCGGCCGTGACACCGTCTACCTTGAAGCTGCCACTACCGGTTCCGGTCACGGGAAAAAATACCCGCAACCCAAATCGGACCGGTGCGCCAAGCCAAGAAGGTGGGCCCTGAAATCATCATATATGACCACGGTCATCAATCAGCTCTTCCAAAAGGAAAAGTACGCTTCAATCAAGAGGGAAAAGGACGAGGTGAATCTGACCCTCCACCAGTTGGTGAAGGCGAGATTCCGCCCTTACATGGGAAAAACGAAGAAAGAGCTGAAATCTGTCCTGCAGATCTCCGCAAGTGAGCATGCTAAGAACTATTACGCGTTAATAACGAAGAAAATCCTCGGTATAGGTACTGACAAGAGTATAGAGGAATTCGACAAGGCTGGTATTATGGTGCGCACAATCAGGCGAAGCCGCACAGGGCGTGTCAAAGAGTCGCTTTCATTCCCTGCAATGGACTATAAGGAAGTAGCCTGCACTGATTGGGAGGACAGCAAGCTGTACGGATACATGACCACTCCTTATCTGTTTGTCGTCTTCAGTCAACGTGAGGAGCACGGCCCCTTGTTTTTGTCGCAGTTGGTGTGGTGGACGCCAACCGACGAAGACCTGGCCGAGGCCTGTCGAGTGTACAAGATAACGAGACAGCACATTCTTGCCAATGATTATGATCACTTTCCCGGCATCAGGGGATTGGAAGGCAATGGTTCGCATATACACGTGCGCCCTCACGCCACGAAAGGTGAGACCTGTCTTACCCCGCAGGGAACCAGGGAGACGAAGAAATCTTTCTGGATTACGAACAAATATGTTCAGCAGATTATCGACCAGGCATCAGACGACCGGCAATGACCTTGCCAATTCTGTGGGGGATTCCGGTGACAAGAGCATTGCCCATACAGAAGGCCCTGTGCCCGTCGCTCATACCGTCATCTGTCCAGCCCCGTGGGAACATCTGTAGCTGGTCGAGTTCATCTGGTACCAGCCTTCTGAGCCTGCCGTTCTGCTCGACAACATGCTTCATACGGCTGGCCCCTTTACCGCCTTCACCAGTCAGAATGGTCCTACTGGGTTTGTCCAATGAATCTGGAAAGGTGACGGGCCCTTCGGCGTAAGTGTATTCAAAACCTGACTTCGCCTCCCGCTGTTCCTTTTTTGCGCCCTTCAAATACGACCATTTCGATAGGGAGTCTTCGTCAATCCAGAATTGCTGTGGAACATCTTGCGGAGGTACAAGGATGTCTCCTAAGACAGTTTTTTGGCCGGTGTACACCGCTTCTACCCGTTCGCTGAATACGACACCGTCTTGCATTACGCCCGCATTCCGGAAGAGCGAAGTCTTCGAATCGATGCCGAATCGGTTGGTTATGTCATAGGGGTCATCGTTGATGCGAAATGTACCAGAATCTTTTTTTTCGGATGGCTCTGCCGGAAAGGCCTCTGCCATGATTCCGTTGCTGTGCAGACGAGTCGAGAGGTCCCATGCACTTCGGGTGAGTTCTGCGAAGATGTAGACCCTCCTCCTTCGTTGGGGCATCCCATAATCTGCAGCATTAATCACTCTCCACTCGACCGAGTAACCCAGTCGGGACAAGCAAGAAAGAATGATGGCAAAATCACGTCCACGCTGTGTAGACGGTGATTTCAATAGTCTATCTACGTTCTCAAGCAACACAAGACGTGGTTTACGTTTCTCCAAAAGTGTATTTATGCTCCACCAGAGGACGCCTTTTTTGCCCTCTATTCCTGAAGATTGAGAGAGCGGCTTAGCCACGCTGTAATCCTGGCATGGGAAGCCGCCGACAAGCATGTCGAACTGTGGGATATTGGCTTCTCCCTTGTCGACTTTCCTTAGTACTTCAGCTATATCTTCATTAACGCAGGATCCAGTTCCAAAACGGTCCTCGTAGCAGCGCCATGCAAATTGCTTGGCTTCGCTGCCGTTGGGCTCCCACTGGTTCGCCCAGACGGTCTGGAAAGGACCGGCGGCTTCCATGTGGAATTCGGGATGCTCAGGATTGTTATAACCATCCAGGCCTAGACGAAATCCGCCCACACCTGCGAACAGTTCGACCACCCTGATGGACATAGACACACCAACTTACTTCCGAGGAAACTCTGACACACCAATGATACGGGGATTTATCGATTTGATCAACCGGAGCGGTTCTCGGGAGCGTCGAACGTCTGTTCGAAAGAGACCAAGTTGAGCCGAAAAAAGAGCATGAAGTTTTTCCAAATAAAGGTAGACGAAATGCTCATGTTTTGCTGCTAGTCAATAGCTATCGTCGACATTTCTGGCTGGCTATACAGGTTATCGATTGTTATGAATAGTTGCACAGGTTGCAATGAGCCAACGGCTTTCTCTTGACGCCTACGAGAAATCTGGTTCCTTATCTTCTTTAAATATATCTGTACAGATACATCTACATACTCTCCACTGCGGGCGGTTCAAACATATCGTTACATTTCAAAGTACCTGTTTTGTACAAGTACGCGAAGTACAGAAGCAATTCCACTCCACTTTGAGGCAGAATTGATAAGCCTAATTAATCTATCTAAATGTTAGATAGTACAGTTTGGTGACATTGAATACCACCATGCGTTAGATATAAAAACGCGGGCTTGACCGCCTTTAGTAATCGAGGGCGAGATTCAATACAGATGAAGAATGGACAGACGACGATTTGTAATACATGATGTTTTTTTATTGGAAAACTATTTGAGAGTTTACCAGACATGTGCCGCACTGTGAGTCCCAGTTAGCATAGATTTATCCCCGGTGAGCTGTGTAATACTTGTGTTTGTAGCGCTTTTGCTGAAATCAAAATCCTCCCAGTTATAAATATTGAGCTGTCATTTCGTAATTTTATGTAACCTTCACTAATTTAGCGATAAAGTAACTATAAGTAATTTGGGATGTAAAAATCAGCATGTGGATTCTTCTTGTTCGATGATAATTGGCTCCGGACCAGCCAAGCCGATCCGGAGCCATGGTTCTCACTACAGCATATGCTCAGGCGATGAGTTCCTTGACCGATGCAATGATCGCCTGAAGGCTGACCTTGGCGTCATTGAAGAGCATCTGCGTATTTGGGTTGAAGTAGAGCTCGTTCTCGATACCGGCGTACCCCTTGCCTCTGCCTCGCTTGAGGACGACAACATGCTGGGCCTTGTCAACGTCCAGGATGGGCATGCCTGAGACTGCAGTACCCGGTCGGCGTGCAGCCGGGTTGGTTACGTCATTGGCGCCGACAACCAAGGCGACGTTGGCTGAGGGGAACTGGGGATTGATGTCATCAAGGTCGATCAATTCCTCATAGGGAACGTTGGCCTCGGCCAGGAGGACGTTCATATGTCCGGGCATACGGCCGGCCACGGGATGGATGGCATAGGATACATCCACGCCACGGCCCTTGAGCAGTTCGCCCAGGTCGGCCAGTTCGCGTTGGGCCTGTGC
>NZ_JBVPQK010000172.1:0-5724 GCF_058197115.1 Bifidobacterium sp. POST2/T3 (B1) | reverse complement strand
CGCACGGTTCAGGGCGAGGTCATCTCCTCCACCTTCGACCGTCCCGCCAGCGATCACACCACCGTGGCCGAGCTGGCTATCGAACGTGCCAAGCGCCTGGTGGAGCTGGGACAGGATGTGGTGGTCCTTCTGGATTCCATGACCCGTCTGGCTCGCGCCTACAATATCTCGGCTCCCGCATCCGGACGCATCCTCTCCGGCGGCGTGGACGCGCAGGCCCTTTATCCGCCTAAGCGCTTCTTTGGCGCCGCCCGCAACATTGAGAACGGCGGCTCCCTGACCATCATCTCTTCGGCCTTGGTGGAGACCGGGTCCAAGATGGACGAGGTCATCTTCGAAGAGTTCAAGGGCACTGGCAACATGGAGCTGAGATTGACCAGGGACCTGGCCGACAAGCGTATGTTCCCCGCCATCGACATCAACGCCTCCGGCACCCGGCGCGAGGAGCTGATCACCGCGCCTGAGGAGCTGGCTGTGGTCTATCGTCTTCGTCGCCTCCTGGGCGGCATGGAGACCGAGCAGGCTTATCAGACACTGGTGCCCAGGCTGAAGAAGACCGCCACCAACCGGGACTTCCTGGCGGCCATCAACCAGTCCATGCTGGCTCAGAAGTAGAACCGAGCAGGTGAACATGCGCGCACCTCGGTTCAGATTTGCACGCAACGGTTCACGCTAAGTCACAGGCCAACAGGGGGCAGCGTGTCGGATTGCCGACACGCTGCCCCCTGTTCTGCGGTCTGGCGACGTATCAAATGTCAGCGTTGAAGATATTGGTGTTTTCTGTCGACGACTTTCCTTACGGCTCGGACTATATCCTTTGCCGTCAATCCATATTCCTGAGCCAGATAGTTCTGGTCGCCGACCTGGCCGAATCGGTCGTGAACTCCGATGAATTCGATAGGAACTGGGCAGCTGCCTGCCGCTGCTTCGCTGACGGCAGCGCCCAGGCCTGTATTGACATTATGGTTCTCAGCGGTCACGATGGCTCCGGTTTGTCGGGCTGCATCGGCTACAGCCTGATTGTCCAGCGGCTTCCATGTGAACATGTCAAGGACGCGGACCGGTATGCCTTCATTGTCAAGAGTGCGCGCAGCCTTAATAGATTCAGCCACGCAGATGCCGCTGGCGATGATAGTCGCCTCTGCACCGGACTGATTTATGACCTGTACGGCTTTTCCTATTTGGAAATGAGTTCCTTCCTGATAGACCTTGACGCACTGCTTGCGCACTAGCCGCATATATTGCATGCCGTAGTTTTGGGCCAGCCAACTCATCATCCATTTAAGCATGGTGATATCGGTGGCTTCCAGAACGGTCATTGAAGGGACGTTCCTCATGATCCCCATATCCTCGAAGGACATGTGGGTGCCGCCGTTGGTCATGGCCGTGATTCCCGGGTCGGAGCCAACGAGCTTGACATTGGCCTTGCTGTAGCCGCCGGAAATGAAGATCTGGTCCATCGCTCTTCGGCTCATGAACGGAGCGAAGGTATGCGCGAAGGGTATTTTGCCGGTCAGGGAGAGCCCTACCGCAGTGCCGATCATATTGGCTTCCTGAATGCCGCAGTCCACCGTCCGTTCTGGGTAGGCTTCCTGAAAAGGCTTGGTGCCTATGGCGCTCATCAAATCAGCATCCAGAAGGATCAGGCGTTCGTCGTCGGCCGCCAGGTCAAGGAGGCATTGGCAGAAGGCCTGCCGCATTTCCTGTCTCTCGTTTTCCAAAGTACGCTCTATCATTCCTGTTTCCTCTTTACCTATCCTTGTGCAATTGGGTTTCTGTGCGTGGATCTCATGCCTTAGGCCGCATCAATCATTGTTTGGACTTCGGCCAAGGCCTGGTCGCGCTCCTGCTCGTTGATTGATATTGAATGGCTCTTCGGTTTTCCGGCGATCTCCGACCATCCCAGGCCCTTGACGGTGTGAAGCACGATCATAGAAGGCTTGCCGTCGGCCTTTCCTGACTTGCTGTCGATTGTTTCCAAGGCTTGAAGGATGGATGGGACGTCATTGCCATCAGAGACGTCAACGACCTGCCATCCAAAAGCCTTGAACTTGGCTGCAGCGTCTCCCAGGGAGCAGATGTCCTGGCAGTATCCGTCCAGTTGCAGACCGTTATAGTCCATGAAGGCAATCAGATTGCCCAAGCGATGCTGGGCGGCGAAGAGGGCCATCTCCCATATCTGACCCTCTTGACTCTCGCCGTCTCCTATGACTAGATAAACCTTGTTGTTTCGGCCATCCATCTTCAGTCCCAAAGCAACACCCGCGGCTACTGAGGATCCTTGACCCAGGGATCCGGCGGTTACGTCCACTCCGGGAACCTTGAGTCTGTCGGCATGGCTAGGAAGGTTGGTCCCGTTGCGGTTGAGGGTATTCAGCCAATCCATGGGAAAGTATCCGCGCAGAGCGAGTGTGGCGTACAAGGCTGGTGCGGAGTGGCCCTTGGAAAGGACAAACCAGTCCCGGTCGGCCCACTGCGGATCCTCGGGTTTGATGTTCATCTCGTGTCCGTACAGGACAGCAAGAAGGTCGGCTATAGACAGGGATCCACCCACGTGACCGGTTCCAAAGGCCGAGATTTCCTTGATTGTCTCCTGTCTGATTCGACCAGCGAGCCGTTTGAGTTCTCTGATTTTGTCCATATCGATGTTTTCATTCATAATGATTTCCTCACTGTTCTTGTAGATGGATCGTTCTTGCAGTCATGCTTGGCTCTTCATGATTGCTCCTTTACTTGCCTCGAGCGCATGCCCGCCGACTGGCCTGGGCCGCACCCAGTCTTGTTGCCTGCGACTGGTAGGTTGAGCAGGGTACATAATCGAGGCCAATTGCCGCAGAATTCGATGGACGAGGGATCTCCGCCGCGTTCTCCTTGGGAGAATATGTGCCCGGTGCGGCACAGCCCGACTCTCTCATCGCCCGGCTCCTGTGAGCGTCGGAAGTCTTCCGGCGGATCCGCGTTGGCCTTGGCCTCCATGTGACGAAACGGTTGGCCCATGACATCACGCGTGTGAAGGGTCCGATCTCGTAAGAGGGCCGTGCGGGCAATTTTCCTGCATAGACCTTCCTGGTTTCCCCATTCGGAAAGATCCAATTGCCCTCCCTTATGTTCTGGTTCGACAGGCGGCAGCCGTCTTCATCCATCAATCCCAAATCGGACAGACCCGACACGCAGCAGCGCCTAATCCCCTGTGCCACTGCTGCGGCGGTATGACCAACCATGCCTCCGAGGGAGGTCAGAACCCTTTCCGCATGGTGCATGCCTTCGATATCCTCAGGCGCGGTGCTTCTTCTGACATGCTGCTCGGCTTTGCGCTCGGAGATTTTTCCAGGCACACCCATCACTGCGCTACCGTATAGCGGAATGAACCGAAGGTAGGAGTCCCAGTCCCGGCGGGGGTTGCCGGTCTTAATGATATGAGCCCGCACTGCCTCATCGTTGAGTCCCAAATTGAGAGTGGTGTTCATCATATCGGGCGTGGAGATCTGGGCTCCCGATCTGACTAATATCGGCAGGTGATTGTTGCCATCCCCGAATCGCTTGCTTACCAACAGGTCGCGCATGGAGGCATCGCCTTCGGACAGCTTGTGTACGAATCGTTCTGTTGCGTTGCGCATAGCGTTTTCCCTCATTGGATTGATGACAATTGGATAGACGACACGCGCCGTGTTCGTTCACGGCATCGGCAAAAACAGTCGATCTTCGGCCTGATTAAAATTTATCGTAGTGCTTAGTCTAGAACGGGAAGTTCTGCCGATTATTGTGCGGGACTCGTTATTCTTCCCGTAATGGGGCTTTTTCATATCAGAAGGCTGATGACGGCGATGACTGCGAAGAAATATATTGCCGCAGAAAAGGCTGTCTGGTTGACATGACCGGCGATCAGCCTGCCGCAGATGACAGCGAGCAGTGTGAGCGGGAGAACGCATAGGGAGGCAAGCGCAACTTTCCTGTTTATCGTATTCAGTCCGACTGCAAAAGGCAGCTTCACCAGGTTCACCACCAGATAGAAGGCTGCCGTGGTGCCAAGGAATTGTTTGACAGGCAGCTGCTCGCTGCTGAAATACACGGTTGTGACCGGACCCCCTGCATTGGCTACCATGGTGGTAAAACCCGCCAGAACGCCGCAGAGCATGTGGAAGGCCACGCTTATTCCTTGCTTCTGTTTGTTCCTGCCTCTAGTTCCGTCTTGGGATGCTTCACTCTTGCCGCCGTATCGCGTTTTCAGCGTGGTCCTTATGCGAGAAAGAAAGTAGAGTGAAACAAAGCAGGCAAGTATGAGCCCTATGGTCTTTTTGGTCGCGTTGTTGTCAGCGTGATACAAGAACCAGACGTCGGCTAGGATGCCTATGGTCACAGTCGGCAACAGTCTAAACAGGGAGGCCAGCACAATGTCATGCCGGTAAGCCCAGATAGCGGTCCAGTCAGCGACGATGGCCATGATCAGCGTCAGCTCGGTGGCTTCTTTGGCGGGCATCAGCGATGCCAGAGTGGCCACTGCCAGGATGGCCGAGCCTGGTATCAACGACTTGTCCAGGCCTATCAGCACAGCAGCTACCGCCAAACCGATGATCAGCCAGAAGCTCATGCTATGCTCCTTCCTTGTCGGCCGACATGGCAATTCCTGAAGAAACAGGCAGTTGCGTCCGGGTTCCGCCACCAGGCGTTCTATGGTTTCATGCTGGTAGGCGGGCGTTTCGTGGGCGGTCGCGTCCTCAGCGAATACGTCGGAGACGATGATGGACTCTTCGCGATCCAGGAACCCATTCTTCTTCAGGGCGGCGAACAGGGCCTTGAAGTCCACATCGCCGTCACCCACCTTCGGATGCCGATGAACACGGGCGTTGGTTCCTGGGGGATTGGCTATGTAGCGTAGATCATGCGAACGATGATGGGCATAGCTGTCTGAGACATAAACCGACCTGAGTCGTTTGCCGGCCAAGGCGGTGATCCCATCCATATTATTGCTGTAATGGAAGGTGTGAGGAGCGGCGTAGACGGCGCAAACCAGCGGACTGTTGATGCCGTGCACATCCTGCAGAGCTGCAATTTCGATGGCCCGCTTCCAATAGCGCACGGCTGTCTGTCGCTCTCGTTCGTCGGGCCAGGAAGTCCTGTAGACCGGCAGCAGCGAGCACAGCTCAACACGTGCCTTCTGCAAGGCGGCCGCGAAGTCCTTGACTAATTCGTCGTCCGCCTTAGGGGTGCACATAAAACGGCAGGAAGGGCAGGTCGGGAAGGAATGGCGTGGGATCCAATGCGATTTTCATATTGTCTAACCTCGTTGTCGGAACTTTTGGATGCCCTTGATTCGTCCTGTTCGTCGGCATCCTCGCTGCGGACAGGGTCGGCAAGCGAGCCTGGAGACCAGGGTGTCAGGCCTCCAGGATCACTTACAGGTATGTAGGTTGTTTACAGTCTTGCGATAATGTCCTGGCCAATTTGGTCAGTGCTCCGTTTGTGGGAGGAATTCTCCTCGGCATCCGCTTCCACGGCTCGTTCGATTCGGGCAGCCGCTTCGTCATACCCGAAGTGCTGCAGGAGCAGGGCTGTGGACAGAATCGTGGCCGAAGGGTTGGCTATGCCTTTGCCTGCAATGTCGGGGGCAGAACCGTGGATGGGCTCGAACATGGAGGGATGCTCGTCGGTCACATTGATGTTGGCTGATGCCGAATAGCCGATTCCGCCCACAACTGCGCCGGCCTCGTCGGTGATGATGTCGCC
>NZ_JBVPQK010000171.1:0-5732 GCF_058197115.1 Bifidobacterium sp. POST2/T3 (B1) | reverse complement strand
CGACCCGGCGTAGCCGCACAGCTCTTCACTATCCTTGCCGAGGGCGGCATCAACATAGATATGATCGTCCAGGCTGGGGCGGCCACCGGAACCGTGGACATCTCTTTCACGTTGCCGTCTGCTCAGGCAGATCAGGTGGTTCCCATGCTGGATGACTCCCGTGAGCAACTAGGGTTCCACTCGGTCGACATCAATCCTGAGGTGGGCAAGGTGACCCTGGTAGGGGTGGGCATGAAGACCCACTCAGGCATCACCGCCACCTTCTTCCGGGCCTTGAGCGACCGGCATATCAACGTGCTCATGATCTCGACCTCCGAGATCCGCATCTCCGCCCTGGTGCCCATCCAGGACTTGGACGAGGCGGTACGGGCCATCCATACGGCCTTCCACTTGGATGCCGATCAGGTCGAGGCGGTCGTTTATGGCGGCACGGGTCGCTGAGAGGAGAGAGAGCAATGACGGATAAGGCTGATTTGGCAAACAACGGTCGCCGCGGCATCAATGTAGCTGTTCTGGGCGCCACCGGCCAGGTAGGCATGGTCATGCGCCGCATGCTGGACGAACGGGACTTCCCCGTAGCCGACCTGCGATTCATGGCCTCCTCCCGGTCTGCCGGCGAACAGTTGCGCTGGCGTGACAGGACCATCACGGTCGAGGACGTGGAGCAGGCCGACCTGAGCGGTATCGATCTGGCAATCTTCTCCGCCGGCGGTTCGACCTCGGGAACCTGGGCTCCTCGCTTCGCCGAGGCCGGAGCCTACGTGGTCGACAACTCCTCCCATTGGCGGATGGATCCCGAGGTCCCCCTGGTGGTGTCTGAGGTCAACCCCGAGGATCTGGACCTTATCCCCAGGCGGATCGTGGCCAATCCCAACTGCACCACAATGGCCTGCATGCCGGTGCTGAGCCCCCTGGCCAAGGCATACGGTCTGCGCCGCCTGATCGTCTCCTCCTACCAGGCTGTGTCGGGGGCTGGTCGTGCCGGCGTCCTCCAGCTGCGCGACGAAGCCAAAACGGCCGTGGAGCAAGGTGCTGACCGGCTGGTCTTTGACGGATCGGCCATCGAGTTCCCCCCGCCCACCAAGGTGGTGCGCACCATCGCCTTCAACGCTGTTCCTTTTATAGGCGACTTGGTCGATGACGGCAGCGGGGAGACCGACGAGGAGCAGAAGCTGCGCAATGAGAGCCGCAAGATCCTGCACCTGCCCGATCTGGCCGCCTCCTGCACCTGTGTGCGGGTAGGGGTCTTCACAGCCCACGGCATGAGCATCAATGCCGAGTTCGAGCGCGATGTCACCCCTGACCAGGCCCGCGACCTGCTGTTCAAAGCCCCCGGAGTGAATCTGGCGGAAATACCCACTCCTCTGGACGCAGCCGGCAAGGACCCCAGCTTCGTGGGCCGCATCCGCCAGGACCAGGCCGTGGAAGGCAAGAGGGGATTGTCCATGTTCGTGGCCAACGACAACCTGCGCAAGGGGGCGGCCCTCAACGCAGTGCAGATCGCCGAGCTGATCGTCCGTAAGCACTTCGCCGACAGGATCTGATTGTGCATCTGGGCTCATTGGTTCTACCAGGCCCCGTCTGCCTGATGGCCTTCATGTAGGGTCAGCCCTGCTTGGCCTCTGCTCGGCTCGAAGCTTGTGAGGCTTGTCTGCCTGCTTTTCTCTGCTGTTGATTCAGCTCAAGTATCCCCTCGGCCGTGTCGCGGTCGGTGGCCAGTGCAGAGATAAGCCCGGCCCGTAAACAGGCAAGGATGCTGGCAACTTTTTGCGGCCCCCAGGCCACGCCTATGACCAGGGGGATCCGCTTCAGTCGCTCGAACTCAATCGATATAGTGCGTTCGCACAGGCTGGTTCGGATGTGGCGACCCTGGGCATCGATGTGGTGACCACAGATGTGCCCCACGGCTTTGAGCTCGGTCACCTCTTTGATGAAAGCCGCATTCTCGTAGTCTTTGAAAATGTGTCCTGACGTTCCCTCCTTGACCGATCCCACTCCTACCACCGCAACGTCGGCATGTCCGCCCAGGGTCAGTGTGTCTGCGATCTGGCGTTCTTTGCGCATGGCTTCAGCCACGGGGGTTGAAGACAGGATCATGGGCACTGGCAGCGTCGAATAGCTGCCGCCCAGTCGTTGGGCAAGCATGCGGCATATCTCTGGTGAATCCGTCATGGGATTGGTTGGTGACAGGGAGCCAATCATCTGTACGACCTTGGACTTTGCCCAGTTCTGCAGGGGAACTTCGCGAACCGTGTAGGCGACTGCGTTGCCATTGGAGACGGTTATCAAAGAGTCGGGCCTGGTTTGTTCCACCAGTAGAGATGCTGCGCTTCGGGGTACGACGTCATACCCGGTGCATCCCTGTGGCGGCTCTGAGACCCGAGCGCAACGGAGGTTGAATTGTCGGATCAGCCTGGACTCCAGTTCTTCCAGCCGCTCTAATGGATTCTCTATGGAGATCTTCACCAGTCCTCGCTCCTGGGCCTCTTTGAGCATCCGGGAGACAGAGGGGCGGGAATAGCCCGTCGCTGTGGCGATCTGGGACTGCAGCATGTGATCCTGGTAGTACATGCGGGCTATGCGAAGAAGCAGCTGAACCCGCTTGCGGGCATCCGAAGTAGTCATCATCTGTAGATCGCTGAACATATGTACATATTATCAGGCTCAGCAAAAACCGTTTATCTACTCTTCGAGGTCTGAAAATGCACGTTTTCAAAGGCAAAAAATGAAATTGGCATAGTTCTATAACCATAGTTAGAGTACATATGTTCATCAAAGTCCTTGTTGTTCTGTAATTGTTCACATAATCTGTCTCCTGTCAAAGGCACTGGCAGGAAGAGCCTGAAGACCGGTGCCGCGAAGTCGCAGAGCACAAACAACAAAGGAGTTCATATGGCATTCGCACGAACCATTCTGGGTGATGTCGATCCGAGCACGCTTGGCGTAGTCAACAGCCACGACCATCTGATCCGGGTTGGAGCCGGTGAGGTCTACCTGGACAAGGACCATCAACTGGATTCAGTCGAAAAGGCAGAGACCGAGGCCGGCTATTTCGCCAAGGCTTCGTTGAAGTGGAGCAAGCAGGGCGGCACCGTGGTGGATATGTGCCCCATCAACTGTGGTCGTGACATCGAGAAGCTGGCCGAGGTGGCCCGCTCGGTGGAGAACCTGCAGATCATCGGAGCCACCGGCTTCCACCGTGAGCATGTCTACTTGGAGACCCAGTCCCACTGGATCAACCGCTACAGCGTGGATCAAATCGCCGACCTGGTCATCGCCGATATCCGCGAGGGCATTGACCGCAACGATTACACCGGCCCTCTGGTAGATCGCAGCCCTTACAAGGCAGGCGTCATCAAGATCGGCACTGCTTACGGAGAGATCACACCCTTCGAACACAAGTGCATGGAGGCTGCTGCCAAGGCGGCCATCGAAACCGGCGCTCCCATCAACACGCACACCACTTATGGAACCTGTGGTCTGGAACAAGCCCAGACCCTGATCGGACTGGGGGTCCCGGCCGACCAGATCGCCATCGGCCACATCCAGCGCAACGCTGATGTCTACTACCTGGAGGAGATCCTGGACCTGGGCGTCTATCTGGAGATCGACGGCACGAACAGGATCAAGTATCAGCCCGATTCCAACAGGATGATGGAGCTCAAGGCTTTCAAGAAAGACGGCTATGAAGACCGTATCCTCCTGGGTACGGACTCCGGCAAGCGCTCCTACCAGAAGGTCTACGGCTCTGTGAGCGGCGTGGATTACAACCCGGCAGTGGACGGCCCCCGCATGATTGCCGAAGGCTTTGATCCCGATTATGTGGACAAGCTGCTCATCCGCAACGCCCACAACTTCTTCTCCTTCCGTAAGGAGGCCTGAGCGCAATGGCAGCAGACAAAACCCTGGAACGTCCTCAGCTCCAGATCGCTCTGGACACCTTTGATATGCCATCGGCCCTGAGACCTCTGAACGCGGCCATCAGCCAGGTCGATGTCATCGAGTGCGGAACCGTCCTGATTATCGCCGAAGGGCTGAGAGCCGTGCGCGAGATTCGTGCCCTCTATCCCAATAAGACAATCCTGGCGGATGTCAGGATTGCTGAAGCTGGAGCGGTCATCTCCCGCGCCTGCTTCGAGGCGGGTGCAAGCTGGGTCTCGGTGGTTGCCGGGGCCAGCATGACCACGGTCGAGCAGGTGGTGAAGGTGGCCCAGGAGTTTGGCGGCGAGGTCCAGATTGAGCTTGGAGAGACCTACGATCCCGAACAGGCGCGCGAGTGGCGGCGGCTTGGAGCCACCCAGGTCATCGTCCACCGTTCTCGCGACGCTGAAGCGGCCGGCAAACTGACTTGGGGAGAAAACGACAAGGACCGTATCCGCCAGCTGCATCAGATGGGCTTCAAGGTCACCGTGACCGGTGGGGTCACGGCTAAGGACCTGCCCTTCTTCCAAGGAGTTCCCGTCGGAGTGGTGATCTCGGGCCGCGGCATCGTCAAGGCTGATGACCCCCTGGCCGCCGCCACTGAACTGCGGGAGACTATTGGCAGGGTGTGGCCGCAATGAGCGGCAGCGTCACCCTGGGCATCTATGAGAAGGCCCTGAAGTCCCCCGCTGAGCCGGATGACTGGGACGCATTCATGTCCCATGTCGCCGCCGATGGGTTCACTTTCATGGATCTGTCCATTGACGAAAGCGACAAGCGAATGGCCCGTCTGAACTGGACGGCTGCTCAGGCTTCCGCCTTCCGCCAGGCTGCCGACCGCCAGGGCGTCCAGGTCGGAGGGATCTGCCTGAGCTGCCACCGCAAGGTCGGCCCCGGCTCGGCCGATCCAGCTATCCGCCGTCAGGCCTATGACATCTTCCACAAGGCGATTGACCTGGCTCATGAGGCGGGTATTCCCCTGATCCAGGTAGCCGGTTATTACGCCTACTACGAGGACCCTGATCCCGACCAACGCGCTAGGTATGTGGAGGTTCTGGCCAGGGCGGCTGAGTACGCGGCCCAGGCCGGTGTCATGCTGGGCATAGAGAATGTGGACGGCAATGACATCACCTCCATCACCAAGGGTCTGTCCATCTGTGACCAGATCGGGTCCTCCTGGCTGAGCATGTACCCGGATATCGGCAACCTTTATGAGCAGGAGCTGGATGCCGTGGCTGAGCTCAGGGCTGGAGCCGGCAGAATGCTGGCCATCCACGTCAAGGATGTGCTCCCGGGACAGCCGCGTCGCATCACCATGGGCGAGGGCTGTGCCGACTTTCCCACAGCTTTCGCCGAGCTGGCCCGGCAGTCCTGGTCGGGGCGGATCATGCTGGAGATGTGGAACGACGATTCGGACCAGGCCGATCAGATCGTCATGAATGCAAGGAAGAAAGTGGAAACCTGGTTGCGCGGGGCCGGCATGGAAGTGCTCGACCCCAGAGAGTGAGGCAAAGGTCGGCAGCCGCCACGGTTGCCGACTCGGGGGTGGTTGTGCCGGTCCTCCACCCCCTTGGCATCGGCAGGGAGGCTATGATGCCAGCGGTCGTCCTTGGAGGGTCGACCCGACCGGTGCGAGTTTGAATGTGACAGGTCGTAATACGGACTGAAGCGGACGTCGTGGTCCATGCTGGAAAAACGACCGTGTAGACAAGGAGCAAGTGATGGCAGAACATACATATGACCTTTCGACCATAGGAGAGGGGCAGATCAGGCTCACGGTCAGGAGGGGGGAGCGGCTGATGAACGCCCGG
>NZ_JBVPQK010000170.1:0-5737 GCF_058197115.1 Bifidobacterium sp. POST2/T3 (B1) | reverse complement strand
CCGGGCGTTCATCAGCCGCTCCCCCCTCCTGACCGTGAGCCTGATCTGCCCCTCTCCTATGGTCGAAAGGTCATATGCATGTTCTGCCATCACTTGCTCCTTGTCTACACGGTCGTTTTTTCAGCATGGACCACGACGTCCGCTTCAGTCCGTATTACGACCTGTCACATCTCAACTCGCACCGATCGGGTTGACCCTCCAGGGACGACCGCTGGCATCATAGCCTCCCTGCCGATGCCAAGGGGGTGGAGGACCGGCGCAACCACCCCCCGAATCGGCAGCCGTGACGGCTGCCGACCTTTGCCTCAGCCTCTAGGGTCAAGCACTTCCATGCCGGCTCCACGCAGCCAGGTTTCCACTTTCTTCCTTGCATTCACGACTATCTGATCGGCCTGGTCCGAATCATCATTCCACATCTCCAGCATGATCCGCCCCGACCAGGACTGCCGGGCCAGCTCGGCGAAAGCCGCGGGAAAGTCGGCGCAGCCCTCGCCCATGGTGATGCGACGCGGTTGCCCCGGGAGCACATCCTTGACGTGGATGGCCAGCATTCTGCCAGCTCCAGCCCTGAGCTCAGACACGGCATCCAGCTCCTGCTCGTAAAGGTTGCCGATATCCGGGTACATGCTCAACCAGGAGGACCCGACCTCATCACAGATGGACAGACCCTTGGTGATGGAGGTGATGTCATTGCCGTCCACATTCTCTATGCCCAGCATGACGCCGGCTTGGGCCGCATACTCCGCCGCCCTGGCCAGAACCTCCGCATACCTGGCGCGCTGGCCAGGATCAGGGTCCTCGTAGTAGGCGTAGTAACCGGCTACCTGGATCAGGGGAATGCCTGTCTCGTGTGCAAGATCGATCGCCTTGAGGAAGATCTCGTAGGCCCGACGGCGGATAGCAGGATCGGCCGAACCGGGGCCGACCTTGCGGTGGCAGCTCAGGCAGATTCCTCCGACCTGGACGCCCTGGCGGTCAGCAGCCTGGCGGAATGCGGAAGCCTGGGCAGCCGTCCAGTCCAGGCGGGCCATCCGCTTGTCGCTTTCGTCAATGGACAAATCCATGAAGGTGAATCCATCAGCCGCCACCTGGGTCATGAATGCATCCCAGTCATCCGGCTCGGCGGGGGACTTCAGGGCCTTCTCATAGATGCCAAGGGTGACGCTGCCACTCATTGCGGCCACACCCTGCCTATGGTCTCCCGCAATTCGGTAGCGGCGGCTAGGGGGTCATCAGCCTTGACGATGCCACGACCCGAAATCACCACTCCGACGGGAACTCCTTGGAAGAAGGGCAAGTCCTTGGCCGTGACCCCGCCGGTCACGGTGACCTTGAAGCCCATCTGATGCAGCTGACGGATACGGTCCTTGTCGTCCTCCCCCCAGGTCAGCCTTCCAGCCACTTCGGCATCGCGAGAACGGTGGACGATGACCTGGGTGGCTCCAAGCCGCCGCCATTCGCTCGCCTGTTCGGGATCGTAGGTCTCGCCAAGCTCAATCTGGACCTCGCCGCCAAACTCCTGGGCCACCTTCACCACCTGCTCGACCGTGGTCATGCTGGCACCGGCTACCACCGAGACCCAGCTGGCACCCGCCTCGAAGCAGGCGCGGGAGATGACCGCTCCGGCCTCGGCGATCCTGACATCCGCCAGGATGGTCTTATCGGGATAGAGGGCACGAATCTCGCGCACGGCCCTTAGTCCTTCGGCGATGATCAGGACGGTTCCGCACTCGATGACATCGACCTGGCTGATGGCCGCGTTCAGAGGCCTCAAAGCCGAAGGCATGTCAAAGGTGTCCAGAGCGATCTGGAGCTGGGGGCGCTCCAGGGTCTTGTCTGCTGCCATTGCGTTCAGGCCTCCTTACGGAAGGTGAAGAAGGTGTGGGCGTTGCGGATGAGCAGCTTGTCCACGTAGTCGGGATCGAAGCCTTCGGCGATCATGCGGGGACCGTCCACTGCCGGGTTGTAGTCCACGCCGCTCACAGAGCCGTAGACCTTCTGGTAGGAGCGCTTGCCGGAGTCCGTGCCCAGGAGGATACGGTCCTCATAGCCGTCTTTCTTGAAAGCCTTGAGCTCCATCATCCTGTTGGAATCGGGCTGATACTTGATCCTGTTGGTGCCGTCGATCTCCAGATAGACGCCCAGATCCAGGATCTCCTCCAGGTAGTAGACGTCAGCGTTGCGCTGGATGTGGCCGATGGCGATCTGGTCGGCGGGAACCCCCAGTCCGATCAGGGTCTGGGCCTGTTCCAGACCACATGTTCCATACGTGGTGTGCGTGTTGATGGGAGCGCCGGTCTCGATGGCCGCCTTGGCAGCAGCCTCCATGCACTTGTGCTCGAAGGGCGTGATCTCTCCGTAAGCAGTGCCGATCTTGATGACGCCTGCCTTATAAGGGCTGCGATCTACCAGAGGACCGGTGTAATCGTTGCGGTCGATGCCCTCGCGGATATCAGCAATGACCAGATCGGCGATCTGATCCACGCTGTAGCGGTTGATCCAGTGGGACTGGGTCTCCAGGTAGACATGTTCACGATGGAAGCCGGTGGCCCCTATGATCTGCAGATTCTCCACCGAGCGGGCCACCTCGGCCAACTTCTCGATGTCACGGCCGCAGTTGATGGGGCACATATCCACTACGGTGCCGCCCTGCTTGCTCCACTTCAGCGAGGCCTTGGCGAAATAGCCGGCCTCGGTCTCTGCCTTTTCGACTGAATCCAGCTGATGGTCCTTGTCCAGATAGACCTCACCGGCTCCCACCCGGATCAGATGGTCGTGGCTGTTGACTACGCCAAGCGTGCTCGGATCGACATCTCCCAGAATGGTTCGCGCGAATGCCATGTGAACTCCTTTGTTGTTTGTGCTCTTCGACTTCGCGGCACCGGTCTTCAGACTCTTCCTCCCGGTGCCTTTGACAGGAGACAGACTATGTGAGCAATTACAGAACAACAAGGACTTTGATGAACATATGTACTTTATCGATGGTTATAGATCTACGTAAATTTCATTTTTTACCTTAGAAAACCTGTATTTTCAGACCTTAGAAAGTAGATAAACGGTTTTTTACTGAGTCTGATAATATGTACATATGTTCAGCGATCTACAGATGATGACCACTTCGGATGCCCGCAAGCGGGTTCAGCTGCTTCTTCGCATAGCCCGCATGTACTACCAGGATCACATGCTGCAGTCCCAGATTGCCACAGTGACAGGCTATTCCCGCCCCTCCGTCTCCCGGATGCTGAAAGAGGCCCAGGAGCGAGGACTGGTGAAGATCTCCATTGAGAATCCATTAGAGCGGCTGGAGGAACTGGAGTCCAGGCTGATCCGACAATTCAACCTTCGTTGCGCTCGGGTCTCTGAACCGCCACAGGGATGCACCGGATATGACGTCGTACCCCGAAGCGCAGCATCTCTCCTGGTTGAGCAGACCAGGTCCGACTCTTTGATAACCGTCTCCAATGGCAACGCAGTCGCCTACACGGTTCGCGAAGTTCCCCTACAAAACTGGGCAAAGTCCAAGGTCGTGCAGATGATCGGTTCCCTGTCGCCAACCAATCCCATGACGGATTCCCCCGAGATATGCCGCATGCTGGCCCAACGTCTGGGCGGCAGCTATTCGACGTTGCCAGTGCCCATGATCCTTTCTTCAACCCCCGTGGCTGAAGCCATGCGCAAAGAACGCCAGATCGCCGACACTCTGACCCTGGGCGGACATGCCGATGTTGCGGTGGTAGGAGTCGGGTCTGTCAAGGAGGGAAGATCAGGGCACATTTTCAAAGACTACGAGAATGCGGCTTTCATCAAAGAGGTGACCGAGCTCAAAGCTGTGGGACACATCTGCGGGCACCACATCGACGCCCAGGGTCGCCACATCCAAACCAGCCTGTGCGAACGCACTATTTCGATTGAATTCGAACGCCTGAAGCGGATCTCCCTGGTCATAGGCGTGGCCTGGGGGCCGCAAAAAGTTGCCAGCATCCTTGCCTGTCTGCGGGCCGGACTTATCTCTGCACTAGCCACCGACCGAGACACGGCCGAGGGGATACTTGAGCTGGATCAACAGCAGAGAAAAGCAGGCAGACAAGTCTCACGAGCCTCGAGCCGAGCAGAGGCCAAGCAGGGCTGACCCTGCATGAAGGCCATCAGGCAGACGGGGCCTGGTAGAGCCGATCAGCCCAGATGCACCATCAAATCCTGTCGGCAAAGTGCTTCCGGGCGATCAGCTCGGCGATCTGCACAGCGTTGAGGGCGGCCCCCTTGCGCAGGTTGTCATTGGCCACGAACATGGACAGTCCCCTCTTGCCTTCCACGGCCTGGTCCTGGCGGATGCGGCCCACGAAGCTGGGGTCCTTGCCGGCTGCGTCCAGAGGAGTAGGTATTTCCGCCAGACTTACCCCGGGGGCCTTGGACAGCAGGTCGCGGGCCTGATCAGGAGTGACATCGTGCTCGAACTCAGCATTGATGCTCATGCCGTGGGCAGTGAAGACTCCTACCCGCACGCAGGTGCAGGAGGCGGCCAGATTAGGCAGGTGGAGAATCTTGCGACTCTCATTGCGCAGCTTCTGCTCCTCGTCGGTCTCCCCGCTGCCGTCATCGACCAAGTCGCCTATAAAAGGAACGGCGTTGAAGGCTATAGTGCGCACCACCTTGGTGGGCGGGGGGAACTCAATGGCCGATCCGTCGAAGACCAAACGATCAGCACCCTGCTCCACGGCTGTTTTGGCCTCGTCGCGCAGCTGGAGGACGCCGGCACGCCCAGCCCCCGATACAGCTTGGTAGGAGGAGACGATCAGGCGGCGCAGACCGTACGTCTTGGCCAAGGGACTCAGCACGGGCATGCAGGCCATGGTGGTGCAATTGGGATTGGCTACGATTCGTCGTGGTATAAGATCCAGGTCTTCGGGGTTGACCTCAGACACCACCAGCGGGACCTCGGGATCCATCCGCCAATGGGAGGAGTTGTCAACCACGTAGGCTCCGGCCTCGGCGAAGCGTGGGGCCCAAGTTCCTGAGGTCGAACCGCCGGCGGAGAAGATGGCCAGATCGATTCCGCTCAGGTCGGCCTGCTCCACATCCTCGACCGTGATAGTCCTGTCACGCCAGCGCAACTGTTCGCCGGCAGACCGGGATGAGGCCATGAAGCGCAGGTCAGCTACAGGGAAGTCCCGTTCGTCCAGCATGCGGCGCATGACCATGCCTACCTGGCCGGTGGCGCCCAGAACGGCTACATTGATGCCACGGCGACCATTATTCGCCAAATCAGCCTTATCAGTCATTGCTCTTTCCTCTCCGCTCAGCGACCTGTGCCGCCATAAACGACCGCCTCGACCTGATCGGCATCCAAATGGAAGGCCGTATGTATGGCCCGTACCGCCTCGTCCAAGTTCTGAATGGGCACCAGGGCGGAGATACGAATCTCAGAGGTCGAGATCATGAGCACGTTGATATGCCGGTCGCTCAAGGCCCGGAAGAAGGTGGCGGTAATGCCCGAGTGGGTCTTCATGCCGACCCCTACCAGGGTCACCTTGCCCACCTCAGGGTTGATGTCGACCGAGTGGAACCCCAGTTGCTCACGGGAGTCATCCAGCATGGGAACCACCTGATCAGCCTGAGCAGACGGCAACGTGAAAGAGATGTCCACGGTTCCGGTGGCCGCTCCAGCCTGGACGATCATATCTATGTTGATGCCGCCCTCGGCAAGGATAGTGAAGAGCTGTGCGGCTACGCCGGGTCG
>NZ_JBVPQK010000169.1:0-5752 GCF_058197115.1 Bifidobacterium sp. POST2/T3 (B1) | reverse complement strand
AAGCTGGGTCTGGTCGACAACGTGCGGCGGGCCAACATCTACGAGTCCGGCTACCAGTTCTGCAAGGCCGGTCAGCCTGTGGACAAGGAAGAGTGGCTGATGAACCCTCAGACGGTCAACGCCTACTACGAGCCCACGCTGAACGTCATCGTCTTCCCCGCAGCCATCCTGCAGCCGCCTTTCTTCGACCCAGACGCCGACGACGCCGTCAACTACGGAGGCATCGGGTCGGTCATCGGCCACGAAATCGGCCACGGATTCGACGACCAGGGCTCCAAGTACGACGGTGACGGACGTCTGCAGGACTGGTGGACCCCGCAGGACCGCGAAAACTTCGAACAACGGACCAAAGCACTCATTGAGCAGTACAACGGATTTGTCCCCCAGCAACTTGCCGAGAAGTACGCCGACGAGCCCGAGCAAGCACCTCATGTCAATGGAGCGTTGACCATTGGCGAGAACATCGGGGACCTGGGAGGCGTCAACATCGCCATCAAGGCCTATGCCATCTCCTTGCAGAAGAGGGAGGGCGGCACAGCCGAGACAGACGATGCTGCCATGGACCAGGCGCTAGCCTCGGCTCCAGTCATGGACGGCTACACTGGCCTGCAACGGTTCTTCCTGTCTTATGCCTCCATATGGAGGACCAAGAACAGGGATCAGCTGGCCGAACAGTATCTGCAGATCGATCCCCACTCCCCTGCTGAATTCCGCACCAACGGCATCGTCAGGAACGTGGATCGCTTCTATCAGGCCTTCGGAGTCACCGCCGACGACGGCATGTGGCTGGAACCCGACGCACGAGTCAAGATCTGGTAAACCTGTTCTGATTAAAACCGTTGGTTGACGGTTTTAATCAGCCTACTGATCAAGGCGGGAGGCCGACGAAAATCAGTCGGTCTCCCGCTTTCGTTTTGCTAGGCCGAAACAACCTGTGCTCATTCGGCATCGGAAGCCTTCACCGATGTCTCCTCGGCTGCAGATGACGCAGATGATGCAGAGGCAGACGCAGTTTCGGACGATAAAGACGATGGCGGCGTGGTCCAAGGGTCCGGACCGTCAGCTCCCTCATCAATAGGCGCGGTACCCGATCGGATCCTGGTGAAGGTATCCTGCCCCCGGGCTAGGTCGTGACCGATGCCATCCGCCACCAAAACCAGACTGCTGTGCGGTTGGCCATCGCTGATCCACTCCTCCGTCACCAAAGATCCCGTCACCATGACCGGATCGCCCTTGTGCAGACAGGCCAGGGCATTGACCGCCAGAGTCCTGAAAGCTTTGACAGTAAACCAAGTTGTGGATTTTCGTTTCCACACTCCAGCCGCAGTGTCGTAATGGGCCGGAGTGGAACCCAGCCTGAAGGAGCAGACCGGCGTAGACCCAGGCTGTCCCAGACGCGTTGGTTGGGTCCCCATAAAGCCCAAGACAGTCGTTTTTATTTCGTTGATGGCCATACCGAAACCTCTCTGTTGATGTTATGAATTCGACGCTGTAAATCTGCCAATCGATTCCTGATCTTGCAGCGGTGAGGCCATTCGACGGAGAATCCCCGACCAGAGCGCGGATAATCGGAGCGGGGGAAGGGACTGGCCCCGGCCAGGAACCCTCCATCGAACGGTGAGTCCATCCTGCCTCCGTCCACGTCCACGTACACGACCTGCAGACCATTGTGGTCGAACGAACTCGGACTGATTCAGATTGTGGACAAACCAACCTTCTTCCATAAGAAACTTGAGACAGGTCTCTTGTCAGTAATACCTATCTCATCAGGTAAAGCGGGGTGGATTTACCCATAATTATGAAAATCGAGAACAGAGGAAAACTTGATAACGAAAAATGAACGGCTCGGATGCAGGTAGACGTCAATGGCGATAATGCCTCGACGACTCATAATTGCTGATTGTTCAAGGAGAGAGGTGGACACAACATGATTACAGGAGCGATTGCGGGCGTAGTAGCGATAGTGGGATGCGTAGCAGGGATAGCAGCAGTTGCTATACCCGTTACATTGTTGATTCGGTACTTCAGGAAGAACAGAACACAGCATACATAAATCCAGGCAATATCCTATGGGCGGCACTGGCTTTTAATTCCTATGACTTCATCACCGATAATGGGTGGCGGCCTGCGCTATAAGGACAAGCTGCCACTCATTATCTTGTTCCCGGCCGCTTACAGTGATGCTGTTCCGATTACCTTATGAACACTCCAGGTGGACAATCGTAACCAGTCACTATCCGTCAGGAAACACACGACTGTACAAAAAGAATGAGAGACTCAATACTCAGGCAACTCCTTTCCGAACCAGAGAAGGCCGCAGGCTCCTCGAACAGTCACTAGGCGTGAATCATTCTGGCCGAGGCTGACGCGCAGACGTGAAGACAAGGCCGCAAGATCGACGAAAGGAGCCAGGTGAGCTACGTTCGAAGATGGCATTCACCCGAGTATCTCGATTGAGGCCTGATTTATCGATGCTTTTTGTGCTGATGCCGAAGGACACATCAGCGGAAACCATAACTGGATCCGCAATGTCTCCTTCACAGCCCAGGACCATCGAACATTGGTCCTGGGCTAAACTGTGAGAGCAGATACATCGGCACGGTTTGGAAGGACCCGCAGTCATGGTTCACACGCTGGTTAGTTGGAACATCGATTCGCTCAACGCCGCCCTACTGGGCAAGAGCAGCCGCAGCGCCCTCTCCCTTAAGGTGGTGGAGAACATCCGAGATCTGGACCCCGATGTCGTAGCCATCCAGGAAACCAAACTCAACGGTGACCAGAAGAAATCCGCAGGCGTCCTTAAGGCGCTCATGCGCTACTTCCCCGATTACCAGGAGGTGGACCGCCGCTCCGAGGCCCCGGCCCGTACAGGCTACGCGGGCACGCTCATGCTCTACCGCAAGAGCCTACCAGAACCTACCGTGACCCGCCCCCGCATCGGCGCTCCCGACACCATGGATGACGAGGGCCGCATGCTCACTCTGGAGTTCCCGGACTGCTTCGTGACCACGGTCTACACCCCCAATTCCGGATCGGGACTGGTCAGGCTCAAGCCGCGCGGTGTCTGGGACGATTGCTACCGTCGCTACCTGCAGGAATTGGATGCCCGCAAGCCGGTCCTGGCCTGTGGCGACTTCAATGTGGCCCACGAGGAGATCGACATCGCCAACCCGGCATCCAACCACCATTCCGCCGGCTTCACTGATCAGGAACGCGAAAAGTTCAGCCTTCTGCTGGATGCAGGCTTCACCGACACCTTCCGAAAAATTCATGGCGATGCCGCTGGCTTCTACGACGATCACCGCAGCGTCTACACCTGGTTCGCACAGCGTGCCCCAAAGAGCAAGATCAACAACTCCGGCTGGCGCATCGACTACTGGCTGACCTCCAACCGGATTGCTGACCAGGTCAGCACCAGCGAACCCGTGGACACAGGCGAGCGCCAGGACCACCTGCCCATTCTGCTGCGCATCTGACTGGATAGATACCCGAACCCAAACCGATACAACCAAAAGAGTGGGGCCTCGGTCGCGTGCATCTTGACACGGCCTAGGCCCCACCTCTCTACATTGGTTGCGAATAAGCAACTATGAGCGTGGCATAGCCTACTGGAGAGCTGCAATCCGATCCATAATCACTTGAGTAGCCTGATTGGCAGGAACAGCTTGCACTTCCGAGCCGTCACGGTTGCGGATCTCGATGGTACCGTTGGCGATGGTGTCGCGACCGGCAATAGCGACCAGAGGCACCCCGATCAGCTCGGCATCCTTGAACTTTACCCCGGGAGACACCTTGGGCCGGTCATCGTAGAGGACCTCCACGCCACGGTCCTCCAGGTCGGCAACCAGCTTCTCAGCGGCATCGAAGGCCTCCTGCTTCTTGCCGGTGGCCACCACATGAACCGCAGCGGGAGCGACAGCCTTGGGCCAGGCCAGACCCTTGTCATCGTGATGCATCTCAGCGATGCAGGCCAGCACACGGGAAATGCCGATGCCATAGCAACCCATCCAGACCGGCACCGCCTTGCCATTGCGGTCCAGAACCTTCAGACCCAATGCGTCAGAGTATTTCAGTCCGAGCTGGAAGACCTGGCCGATCTCCACGCCACGCTCGAAGCTGAGCGGCCCTGATCCGTCAGGGCTCATGTCACCGTGACGGACCTCGGCGGCCTCCACCACTCCGTCGGCTTGGAAGTCACGACCGTAGACCGCATTGGCCAGGTGCACGCCTTCGGCATCGGCACCGGTCACCCAGGCTGAGCCAGACGCCACATGGGCATCGAGGAAGTAGCGGATATGGGCGGCAGACTCGCTGTCCGAACGCTGAGGGCCCAGAACACGGGGGCCAATGTATCCCTTGACCAGCTCAGGGTGTGCAGCCAGGTCGGTCTCATTGGCCTCCTCGATTTCGGCCGGGGCGAACTGGGCCTCCAACCGCTTCATGTCCACCTGACGATCACCCGGCAGGCCGACGGCCACCAGTTCCCGCCAGCCCTCGGGATGGTCATCATCTGCAGGATGCTTGACGGCCACAATCAGGTTCTTCAGAGTATCGGCAGCGGTCCAGTCCCGGCCATCCTCGCGAGGATGCAGCTGGTTGAACCGCTCCACCAGGGTATCGATGGTGGTTGAGTCAGGGGTATCCAGCTCCTGCATGGCGGGAATCTTAGTGTAGTCGACGGGATCAGGACGCGGGGTGGTCAGCGCCTCCACATTCCACGCCTTCCCCGAGGGCGCCAGAGCAAAAGTGTCCTCACCTATAGGCAACGGAGCCAGGAATTCCTCGGACTCGGATCCCCCCATGGGCCCGGAGACCGCATGGACGATTACGTAGTTGACGCCCAGACGCTTGAAGATTCGCTCATAGGCACCGCGTTCATCCTGGTAGGCCTTCTTCAGCCCCTCCTCGTCCACGGTGAACGAGTAAGCGTCCTTCATGATGAACTCGCGACCCCTGATCAGCCCTGCGCGGGGACGAAACTCGTCGCGGTACTTGGTCTGGATCTGGTAGAGAACCACTGGCAGGTCCTTGTATGAGGAATACATGTCCTTGACCAAAAGGGTGAACATCTCCTCATGGGTGGGAGCCAGCAGGTAATCAGCGCCGTGCCTGTCCTGGAGGCGGAAGAGATTCTCGCCGTACTCCTCCCATCGGTGGGTGGCCTCGTAGGGCTCGCGAGGCAGCAGGGCCGGGAAGTGGACCTCCTGGGCGCCAATGCCGTTAATCTCCTCCCGGACCACGGCCTGGACCTTGTCGAGGACTTTCAGACCCAGTGGCAGCCAGGTAAAGATGCCCGGGGCCACCTTGCGGACGTATCCGGCACGCTGAAGGAGTTTGGCCGAGTCCACATCGGCGTCGGCCGGATCCTCCCTGAGGGTCCGCAGAAAGAGGGTTGACATGCGCATGGCTTTGGTTCTCATACCTCCCAAAGATATGCGCGCAAAGGGACAAGCAGCCATAAAGGACGCCTTATGACAATTTGTTGAAAGCAAGCCAGAAACCCCTATGATTATGGACGCTTTCTCAGAGAAGGTCGCTATGGTCGCAACGGCCGCTCAACAACGTCGAGGACGAATCACCCTCAAAAAACAATGCTCGCCTGGACACCATTTCGAAGTTGAGGCAGTGGGTTGACTCGCGCTCACCGCTAGCAGGTGGAAGCTCTTGAAAACCAACATTATTCATCGCGCCAATCATACGTAGTTCTGGCAGCCACGCCCCGGATCATCACTTGAGATCAATCATGACGCTG
>NZ_JBVPQK010000168.1:0-5782 GCF_058197115.1 Bifidobacterium sp. POST2/T3 (B1) | reverse complement strand
GTGAGCGGTAGGGCATACGCTTGCCCGCACCGCGACTGCTGATAGGAGAAGCAGATGACCAAGCGTTCCAAGAAGTATCGCGAGGCGGCCGAGAAGGTCGATCGCACCAACCTGTACACCCCCGAGGAGGGCATCGCCCTGCTCAAGAGCATGCCCAAGCGCGGGTTTGACGAGACCGTGGAGGCCGTCTACCGCCTGAACGTCGATCCCCGCAAGGCCGACCAGCTGGTCCGCGGCACCGTCAGCCTGCCCAACGGTACCGGCAAGACCGTGCGCGTCCTGGTCTTTGCCCGTGGCCCTCAGGCGACTGCAGCTGCCGAGGCCGGAGCCGACGAGGTGGGCGACGACGAGCTGGTGACCAAGGTCGCCGGCGGCTACCTGGACTTCGATGCCGTGGTGGCCACCCCCGATATGATGGGCAAGGTTGGCCGTCTGGGCCGCGTGCTGGGTCCCCGTGGCCTCATGCCCAACCCCAAGACCGGCACCGTGACCATGGATGTGGCCAAGGCGGTCACCGAGATCAAGGCTGGACGTATCGAGTTCCGTGTGGACAAGAACGGCAACCTGAGCTTCCCCGTGGGCAAGGTCTCCTTCGAACAGCAGGCTCTGGAGGAGAACTTCCACGCGGTTGACGAGGAGATCAAGCGTCTGAAGCCGGCCACGGTCAAGGGCCGCTACATCACCAAGGCCACCGTCACCACCACCATGGGCCCGGGCGTTCCTCTGGACATCGCGGTGCTCTGAATTTCTTCCGTATAATTAGTTGAGGGCGAGAAGCGCGATTGCTTCTCGCCTTTTCTATAATGGCGATAAAGTGAATTGACAGTAGGGGGAGTAGATAATCTCGTGGGCGCGGATTCAAAAACAAGCAGCACTGGAGTGCCTCTTCCGAGTGATTATCAATATAGTGAAAGCTCAAAGAAAGCAAGCTTTACTGTCGAGGAACGCAAGGAACAAATACTTGACGCTGCAACACACATCATAGGAAAGAATGGCTTCTGGGGCTTTACAGTGCGTCAAGTAGCCGAAGCTTGCAATCTGACTGAGCCTGCCATTCTTTATCACTTCAAAAACAAGGAAAAACTACTGGTAGCCGTACTATCGCGCAGGGACGATATTGACCTGCACAATATGGCATCGGAGTTACACGTTGGGTTGGATCGGCTATGGGCCGATCCTACAGAATTCGGACTATGGGATCTCTGCTTGGCTGCTGTGCAGAAGAACTCGAAGCAGCCTGAGATAGTACGTCTGTACACCATCATGCAGGGGGAGTCGCTCAACTCGGAGCATCCAGCCTATGCCTACTTCCAGAATCGAGAACGATGGGCTACCAGTCTTTTTGCTAGGGCAGCAAAGCATGATGGGTACGATGACCCAGCTCGCATAGCCCAACTCGTTCTTTCTGAAATGGATGGGATGCAGATACGCTGGTTGAGGGATTTGGGACATTTCGATCTGGTGGAATCCTGGAAAGCGTTTAGAGAACGCTTCGCATGAGAACAAACTGATCATTGCTACAAGAAGTTAGAAGCCGCGAAGGCTTCGAAGCTGATATCACTTATATAATTAGTTGATTTGACAAACAACACTGACAATCATATATTGATAGCACTTATTGTTAACTACATAGTTAATGATAGGCAATCACAAAATTACGATTTCGAAGACGAGGTCATGATGCAGACGAAAGACGAAACTGCAAGGAAAACACCGTTCGAATTAGCGGTAGAGCGTATCAAGGATGGTGCTGATTCGGAACATGAGGCAAAGAAGCTTTATGCTCAGCTGACTGAGGAAGAGAGTCTTGATCTGCTGGATGGGGATACCCCATTCTGGCCAGGGATGCTCAGTTTTATCAAGGATGGGTATAACTACCGCCCTTACGTACACGGGCAAAATGACCGATTAGGCATTCCAGGCATCCGATTCATTGATGGTCCGCGCGGCTGTGTCCGTGGGGAGGGCACAGCCTTTCCCGTATCTATGGCACGTGGTGCCACTTGGGATGTGGCTCTTG
Source organism: Bifidobacterium sp. POST2/T3 (B1) (assembly GCF_058197115.1). Classification (NCBI taxonomy): domain Bacteria; kingdom Bacillati; phylum Actinomycetota; class Actinomycetes; order Bifidobacteriales; family Bifidobacteriaceae; genus Bifidobacterium; species Bifidobacterium sp. POST2/T3 (B1). The sequence goes on along the minus strand of NZ_JBVPQK010000168.1, from coordinate 3,762 downwards.
AGGAACGGGTGGGGGTAGCGATCGGCGAGGAAGTTCGTGAAGAAGGCGGCAACTTTTACGGTGGAGTCTGTATCAACCTCCCAAGGCATCCGGCATGGGGTAGGGCGCAAGAGACCTATTCCGATCAACCAATCATTCTCGGCAGAATGGGGGCCGCTCTGGCCAAGGGCGTACAGCATAATGCTATGGCCTGCATGAAGCATTTTGCATGCAATTCAATGGAGAATGCGCGCTTCAGCGTTGATGTCAGTGTTGACGAAGCGACTTTCAACGAAGTGTATCTACCTCATTTCAAATATGTTGCCCAACATGGCATCTATGCGGTCATGAGCTCCTACAATTCCATAAATGGAGAATGGGGAGGCCAAAACCGCTACAACCTAATCCAAGTTCTTCGGGACGAGTGGAACTTTAAAGGACTGACTGTTTCGGATTTCATTTGGGGATTACGCGATCCGATTGCGTCAATCACCCATGGTCTTGATATAGAAGAACCTTTCTCCCAGCAGCGACATGAAAAAGTGCAACAGGCCTTGAGAGAGGGGAGGCTCTCTTGGGGCGATATCCGGCGTTCAGGGGTACGCATATTGGAAAATCAGCTCAGATTCTATGCTCAGCGCTGGAGTGATGAGCCTAAGAATACCCTTGCCTCCGATCCACACACACAGCTGGCTCGCGAGGTTGAAGACAGAGCTGTCGTTCTCTTGAAAAATGATCAGGTAGAAGGTGAAACGGTTCTGCCGCTCCTTCCGCAAAAGACGAGGAAGATCGCCGTCTTTGGCAGACTCGCAGATATCGCCAACACTGGAGACCATGGTTCTTCCGATGTGCATGCACCCTATGTGGTGACAGTCCTGCAGGGGCTGCAGGACGCCTATGGCAAGCAGAAAATTGATTACCTTTCTGGCGGTTCTGATGAGGATGTTGCTGCCTGTGCAGCAGGTGCAGATGCTGCAGTGGTTGTGGTGGGATACACTGCTGCCGATGAGGGGGAATTCGTGGATGGTTCTATAGCCGACCGCGATGATTTGTTGGCATTATATCCTGAGCCTCATGATGAGAATGAAGAAAAAATTCGTGATGAGGTTCTTAAAGCTATGGGTAGCGGAGCCAGTGTCGTTGGCACTGGAACCACTGGTGGTGATAGACGTGATCTGCATCTTCATAAGGATGATGTAAATCTTATAGCTCAGGTTTCAAGGTATAACCCGAGGACCGTTGTGGTCGTTGTCAGCGCTGGTGCTGTACTCATGGAGGACTGGGTGGATCAGATTCCTTGTCTGCTGCTTGGGTGGTATTCCGGTATGGAAGGCGGGCACGGAATTGCAGACATCATCACTGGTAAAGCGAATCCTTCAGGACACCTTCCCTATCCGATTCCGGCGTCTGAAGATGACTTGCCTGATTTGAATATTGATGCCACAGAGATTACCTATGACCGTTACTATGGGCAGCGTCTCATTCAGCATAAAGGGTCGAAAGCATTGTTCCCCTTGGGATATGGGCTCTCGTACACAACATGGCAGGTAGCAAGAATCACGAGCCGTTCGGCTGACACGGTTGCAGGGACGGGATGCGTCGAAGTTGAAGTGGAAAATACCGGCGACCGGGATGGCTGGTGTGTTGTCCAGATTTACGGTAGTCAGACCGAGGGTGACCGTGCAGATGAGCGTGAACTTTTGGGCTTCTCGACTGTGCAAGTACCTGCTCATGCGGGCAAGACGATCTTGGTTGATACTGACTATAATGCGTTGGGTCGTTGGAATGCGCATACACGCAAAGTTGATGCCCCTCATGGATTGATTCGCTTGGAAGCCTCTTTATACTGGGGCGATCCAGATAGCGCTAATGCTGAGGTAACTCTATGAGCACAGTTACTAAAAAAGCCTGGAGCGGTACTGTCACTGATGAGGAGCAGCCAAAACCTCCCTACCGTGTAGGAGTGGCTCTTGCCTTGGTTTCTTTCCTATGGATTGGACCCTATCTTGGTGTGCAGGCTGTGCTGCTGCCATCGAAAGTAGCAGTGATAGCTCCATCTTCCAAGGAAAGCGTCATTGCCATTCTTTCGACGAGTGCAATGATTGTGGCGGCTCTGGCCAATATTGTCTTCGGTGCTCTTTCAGACTTGACTCGGAGTCGATGGGGCAGGCGAACGCCTTGGATAGTTTTTGGCTCCATTGCTTGTGCTGTGATGCTGATAGTTGTCAATATGGCTAATACGGTTGTTTTACTTGTGCTTACCTGGTGCATCTATCAGCTGTTCTTGAATGCCATCGTTGCACCTTCAATTGCCATTCTGTCTGATATGACAGCACCAAGGAATAGAGGCGTAATTACATCCATATATGCCCTTGGATACTCGATCGGGCTGTATGGCGGGCAGATCATTGGTGCACAGTTCCTTAATAAAGTAACTGCCGGCTTTATTGTTATGGCTTTGCTGACATTGATTGCCGGACCGGTTGGAGCCCTTGGGATGCGTGAGCAGTCTAGTCTAGATATGCCTAAATCCAGGTTCGACATGCATATGGTTATTGACCATTTTTCCTTTCCTGTGCACCATGCCAGGGATTACTACTTGGCCTTGTGCGGCAAATTCCTGATCGTCTCAGCGAATTTCGCCATATCAGGTTATCAGCTTTACATTCTGACTGATTATATGAAGCAGGATTCGAGCCAAACATCTCGGCTTGTGTCGATGATCTCTCTGTGTTTGATGGTGACTGCAATCGTCATGTCAGCCGTAGCCGGGCCTATCGCGGATCGGATTCAGCGACGTAAGTTGCCTGTTGTCATCGCTTCTCTTTTCATAGCCGTTGGCGCTTTTATCCCCTTCCTTGATAACCATCCATGGACGATGATTGCTTACGGTGTCATAGGTGGCATCGGAATGGGAACCTACAATGCAGTTGATCAAGCGCTCAACATTGAAGTGCTTCCCAATCCAGATTCTGCTGCGAAGGACTTAGGTATTCTGAATTTGGCTAATACAGGTGGTCAGGTTCTCGGACCAGTTCTCTCAGCGACATTAATTTCTGCTTTCGGATATCAGGCGATATTCCCTGCATCAACAGTATGTGCGCTAGGAGGTGCGGTTCTGGTGGGTCTGATTAAGTCGGTCAAGTAATATCAGGCCGTTATATAGCGAAGTCTGCAAAGTCAGCCAGGATTGATAATTTTGGTTTTCTTTGCAGGCTTTTCCTGTTTGGTATTCAAATTTATTGAGCTGCTATGCGTTGTTTGCTAATCACTAGGTATGTTTGATGTTTTGTCTGAAAGGTTACGAGTATTAGCGCAGCAATCATGTATTCAAAAGAGCAAAAGAAGCGCAGGAATGCTTGCTGCGCAGTAGATAAGTGACTTTCTTTTCGCTAGCAGAGTTCCGTGACGCGTGTTCAGCTCGATGTCTGCGTTAGCAAGATTTGGTCAGGGGCAATGATTGGACAGGTCATCTTTCCGGATGGATGTCCTGTGAAAGGAGCGAGTGCACATCGTCAAATCCACTGTTAACACTATGGGACAGAGCGTTCTCTCAGGCATCGCAATGCTCTGATTCTGTTAGCCTTACACTTCCAGGACGGTAGACTTTCGGCCCCTCGCCCTTTTGCATGTTTTCGCCCGAATTTGTCATCAGTCGGCGCAGGGGTGCGACCTGCGGATTCTGCCGATGATCAGGGCCGCCTGAAGGACGAAGGATTCTCGCGGGTCCATAGCATCCCAGCCAGTCACCTCCACACAGCGCCTCAGCCGGTAGCGCACGGT
>NZ_JBVPQK010000167.1:0-5807 GCF_058197115.1 Bifidobacterium sp. POST2/T3 (B1) | reverse complement strand
GGTGCAGGGCCTCCCTGACATCCTCGGCTGTGGCCCGGCCGATGTCGTCGACGGCCTTGAGAGGGATGGCCTCTTCAGCGGCTGCCTCGGCATCAGCGGCATTCTGGTCTGCAGTCTTCTCACCATTGGCGGCCGACGCACTGGCCGAAGTCTGGGCACTCGAGCCTTGGTCCGCTGACGGGCCTTCAGGGGAGCCTTCAGAGTTAGCTGTGTTGGCACGCCGATCGTCGGACTTGGCCAAATCGGACTTCTTGTCCGCCTGGCCGTCAACCTGACGCATGGAGCCGCCTTCGGCCGACTTCAGAACCGTCTCGGCACCCAGGGGATTGCTGGCCAGGGCCTGTGCCGTGCCGGGATCGCTGATGGCCCTGCCCACCGAGGCCAGGATGGAGTCCTGGGGTTCGGGCACCAGATTCGTATTACCGCTCATACCTGCTCCTCCTTCTCACCTTTGTCGCCTTCTCGTCCGGCTGACAGGGCCTGGGCCACCGAGGCCTTCATGCCCTCCCAGCCAAGCAGGGCGCACTTGATTCGCATGGGATACTTGGACACGCCCTGGAAGACCATGGCATCGCCAAGAGCGTCCTGCGTCTTCTCATCCTCAAGTCCGGCTCCGCGCGACTCCATGAGCTTGCGGAAGTCGGCAGCCAGGTCCATGGCATGATCGACGGTCTGCCCCTGGACCAGATCCACCATGATGGATAGGCTGGCTTGGCTGATTGAGCAACCCGAACCCTGCCAGACGATCCGCTGGATGAGGTCGGGACCGCCCTGCTCGCCGGGCGCCACCTCCACATGGATGGTTGCCTGATCCCCGCAGGTGGGATTGAACTGATGGGACTCGGCAGCCAAGCAGGCCTCGTGCTCTACCCTGATGGTCACGCCGTCGCCATCCGGGTCCTCCCCCGCATCAGCCTGATCTCCTACACGTCCGTGAGGTTTCCGGGCGGCGTCCAGGATCACCTCCTGGTACATCTGCTCCATTTCCTCGTCATCCATCCCGAAATCCGCCATGTTCTTAACCTACCAGTATGTCCTTGCTAAATCCGTCTATGCGCTGCCGGTGAATGCCCTCAAGCCACTCGGAAGAACTTGCGGACTCCAGAGACGGCATCCAGCAGGGCATCCGTGTCGGCCACGGTATTGTAAACGCCGGTCGAGGCCCGGTTGGATGCCATCAAGCCAAAGTGACGATGCACCGGTTGGGCGCAGTGGTGCCCTACGCGGATGGCAATGCCGCGCGAATCCACATACTGGCCCACGTCATGGGGATGAACACCTTGCACATCAAAGGCGACCGTGCCGATCCGGTCCTCTGGGGTGGTCGGTCCTAGGATGCGTACTCCGTCCAACTCCCCCAGCCTCAACAGACCGGCGGTGATGGCCTTCTCGTGTTCGGCCACATTCTCCATGCCCAAATTCATCAGCCAATCGGCAGCCGCACCAGCCCCGATCATCTGTGCCACCGGCTGTGTGCCGGCCTCGAACCGGGCAGGTGGATCCATGTAGCTGGCTGGGCGGTCCAGATAGGCCAGCTCCACCATGGATCCGCCGAACGAAGCAGGAGGCAGGGCCTCCAGCAACTCACGGCGGCCATAGAGGAAGCCTACGCCGGTGGGGCCATACATCTTGTGGGCACTCCAGGCGGCGAAGTCCACGTCCATGACGTGCAGGTCCACAGGCAGATGAGGCACCGACTGGCAAACATCCAACACCACCAGAGCGCCCACCTGGTGGGCACGGCGGACGATGGGCTTGATGTCTGTGACGGCACCGGTCACATTGCTGACGTGGGTGACGGCGACCACCTTGGTCCGCTCCGTAATGACTTGATCGGCAGTATCGGCAAGAACGCGGCCATCCGGATCCAGATCGAAGTACCTGAGGACCGCCCCGGTCCGGTAGCAAAGCTCCTGGAAAGGCAGGAGGACCGAGTGATGCTCAGCCTTGCTGACCACGACCTCATCCCCGGGCTTCAGAGCGAATCGACGGGCCGCTTTGCCTCCGCGACCCAGGCTTGCATTGCCGAAGGCGGTGGCCAGCAGATTCAGAGCGGCGGTGGCCCCGGCAGTGACCACGATCTCCTCTCCGCCCTCCTGACCCTCCGCGCCGACTAGGGCGGCCACGCGGGAGCGGGCATGCTCGAAGGCCATGGTGCTGCGGGCTGCCAACTCATGGGCCCCTCGGTGCACCCCGGCGTTGTCCTTCAAGTAGAAGTCCCGAACGGCATCGATGACGGCCAGGGGCTTCTGAGCCGTTGCGGCCGAATCCAGATAGACCAGAGGGTGTCCGTGCACCTGCTGGTCCAGAATCGGAAACTGCTGACGAATGCTGTCATCGATAACCATTGCGGACCTCTTCTCTTATCCTCAGGCCAGAGCCGATTCGGAGTCGGCACCCTCGGGCAGGTACTGGTCGTACCCGGTCTCCTCCAGGGTGTCGGCCAGCTCGGGACCGCCGGTCTTCACGAAGCGACCGTCGGCGAAGACATGGACGATGTCAGGCTTTATGTACTTGAGGATCCTGGTGTAGTGGGTGACCATGAGCACGCCCATGCCGGTGTTCTCCTTGGCCCTGTTGACCCCTTCGGAGACGATGCGCAGAGCGTCCACGTCCAGCCCGGAGTCGGTTTCGTCCAGGATGGCGAACTTGGGCTTGAGCAGCTCCAGCTGCAGGACCTCGGCCCGCTTCTTCTCGCCGCCCGAGAAGCCCTCGTTGACCGAGCGCTGGGCGAATTTGGAATCCATGCGCAGCCGCTTCATGGCATCGTTCAGATCCTTGGTCCACTGGCGGATGGCCGGGGCCTTGCCGTCGACCTCGGTCTTGGCGGTACGCAGGAAGTTGGTCATGGACACGCCGGGCACCTCGACCGGGTACTGCATGGCCAGGAAGAGCCCGGCCTTGGCCCGCTCGTCCGGGGTCATCTTGAGCAGATCCTGCCCATCCAGCAGGGCCTGGCCCGAATCCACCTCATACTTGGGATGGCCGGCCAGCGTGTAGGCCAGGGTGGACTTGCCGGACCCGTTGGGCCCCATGATGGCGTGGGTCTCGCCGGAGTGGACGGTCAGCGTGGCCCCCTTGAGGATCTGCTTGCGACCCTCCTTGGTCTCCACTGAGACGTGCAAATCCTTGATTTCCAATGTGGACATGTCAGTTCTCCTCCAAAACGTGCTGCATCTCTTGATCCTCGCCGGCCGCCAGCCTGCGGTCGATGACCCCCATCAGGTGCCCGGAGACGCTGGGGACGTCGATCTCCTCCACCAGTTCGCCGAAGAAGCCTCGAACCACCAGCTTGCGGGCCTCCTGCTCGGGGATGCCGCGGGACTGCAGGTAGAAGAGCTCCTCGTCGTCGAAGCGTCCGACCGAACTGGCATGGCCTGCCCCGATGATGTCGCCGTTCTCGATCTCCAGGTTGGGCTCGGAATCAGCGATGGCCCCAGGGGTGAGCACCAGGTTCCGGTTGAGCTCGTAGGAGTCGGTTCCAGGCGCGGTGGGCTGAATGAGCGCGTTGCCCACCCAGGTGGTGTGCGCGCCGATGCCGTCCAGGGCCCCCTTGTATACCACACGGGACTTGCAGTTGGGATGGTTGTGCACCACCATGGTCCGGTGCTCCATGTGCTGGCCGGGATCGACGAAGTAGATGCCCAGCATGTTCAGGTCGCCCTGCTCGCCACCGAAGTCCTGATCCATGCGCAGCCGCACCACATCGCCGCCCAGGCTGACCACCGAGTGACGCAGGGAGGCCTCGGCACCAAGGTGAATGCGGTGGTTGCCTATATGCTTGCTGCCCTTGTCCCACTCCTGGATGAAGGTGGTCGACATCTGCGAATTGTCACCGATGTCGATTTCAACCCCTTCAGCCAGACGTGCCTGGCCCTGGTGCTCGACCACCAGATCGGCCTTGGTGCCCGCCTCGGCCTTGATGACCAGGTGGAAGACGTCCAGCTCAGGGCCGCCGCCGTTGACACGGACCAGTACAGGCTGATCCAGGGTGCCCTTGAGGTTCACCACCGTTGCCTGCTTGCCGCTGGCCCACTCCACAGCGGCTGCTCGGTCGCTGGGCTTGAGGACGGTGCCGCAGGGGGCCTGATCCATGGGAATCCGGCTGACGCTGACCTGATCCGCGGGCGGTTCGGACCCGTCGATCATGGAGACCGAGACCTTGGTCAGGCCGCTGGGCTGGAAGACGGTGAAGAACTCCTCCATCCGGTCGATGGGGGTGAACCGCCAGTCATCCTGCTTGCGGGTGGGCATGGGGAAGTCGTCAGGATCGAAGGAGCGGGGCTCCTTGTCGGCGCTGGACGGCATGGTGGCCGGGAAAGCATAGGGATCCTTGGGATCCGCGTGCGGAATGGTTACTTCGCTCTTCTGTGACATCAGCCTACCGAACCCTCCATCTGCAATTCGACCAAGCGGTTGAGCTCCAACGCGTACTCCATGGGCAGCTGCCGGGAGATGGGCTCCACGAACCCGCGCACTATCATGCCCATGGCCTCCTTCTCCTCCAGGCCGCGGCTCATCAGATAGAAGAGCTGGTCCTCGGAGACCTTGGAGACGGTGGCCTCGTGGGCCATGGAGACGTCGTCCTCGCGAACATCCACGTGCGGGTAGGTATCCGAGCGGGAGTAGTCGTCCACCAGCAGGGCATCGCAGACCACCGAGGAGGAGGACTTCTCGGCACCCTTGATGATCTTGACCAGGCCTCGGTATGCGGCCCTTCCCCCGTTGCGGGAGATGGACTTGGAGACGATGGTGGAGGAGGTGTGGGGTGCCAGGTGGATCATCTTGGCGCCCGTATCCTGATACTGGCCTTTGCCGGCGAAGCCCAGGGAGAGGGTCTCGGCCTTGGCGTAGGGCTCGGCCAGGATGCAGGCCGGGTACTTCATGGTGGCCTTGGACCCGATGTTGCCGTCCACCCACTCCATGGTGCCGCCCTCACGTACATAGGCGCGCTGGGTGACCAGGTTGTAGACGTTGTTGGACCAGTTCTGGACCGTGGTGTAGCGCACACGGGCGTGAGGCTCGACCACAATCTCCACATTGGCCGCATGCAGGGAGTCGGTGGAATAGATGGGGGCCGTGCAGCCTTCCACGTAATGGACGTAGGAACCCTCGTCGGCGATGATCAGCGTGCGCTCGAATTGGCCCATGTTGGGCGTGTTGATGCGGAAGTAGGCCTGCAGGGGGATGTCCACATGGACGCCCTTGGGCACGTAGACGAAGGAGCCGCCCGACCAGGCCGCCGTGTTCAGGGCGGCGAACTTGTTGTCGTCCGGAGGGATGACCGTGGCGAAGTACTTGCGGAAGAGGTCCGGGTACTCCTTGAGGGCCGTGTCCGTATCCAGGAAGATGACCCCCTGTTTGCGCAGGTCGTCGCGGATGGAGTTGTAGATGACCTCGGACTCGTACTGGGCGGCAACGCCGGAGACCAACCGCTTCTTCTCGGCCTCGGGGATGCCCAGCCGGTCATAGGTGGTGCGGATGTCGTCGGGCAGGTCCTTCCAGTCCTTGGCCTGCTCCTTCAAGGGCTTGACGTAGTACTTGAAGTCGTCGGCATCGAACCCGCTCAAATCCACGCCCCACTTGGGCATGGGCTTCTCCATGAAGGCCCGATAACCCTTGAGACGCATCTGCAGCATCCAGTCAGGCTCGCCCTTGTCGGCCGAGATCGCCCGGACCACGTCCTCGTCGATGCCCTTGTGGGCGTTGCGCCCGGCATCGTCGGAGTCATGCCAGCCATAGGTATAGTCGCCGAACTCGGAGATGATCTGGTCGTCTTTTTTGATTTTTTCTTCGTTGACGCGGGA
>NZ_JBVPQK010000166.1:0-5808 GCF_058197115.1 Bifidobacterium sp. POST2/T3 (B1) | reverse complement strand
GTGTCTCCACCACTTTGCGGCAGCATGCCTTGTCCATGCGGTAGCTTCACCTACCGACCACCCAATAACATAGATGGGCCCAGGAGCAGTGTCAAGCATTTGCCAAACCAGTGTTGCCGTCCTTGCCAGGACTGACAATGACAAAGGTCTGCACGCAGTCGGTGCAGGCGCGAAATGGAATGTAAGGAGCGAATCCCCATGAAGATCGTGGCAGTCACGGCCAACCCCGAACCCAAGAGCCTGACCGATGCGGCGGGCAATGCCCTGCTGGACGGGGCGGCCGAGGGCGGGGCTCGCACCGAGTTGATCGACCTTTGCGCCGAGGGGTTCAATCCCGTCTTCGGCATGGAGGACAGGACCCACTACCTGGGCCAGGGACCTATGCCCGAGGATGCCCAGGCCATGCAGGAGCGCATCAAGGATGCGGACGTGCTGGCCCTGGTCTTCCCTGTCTACTGGTACAGCATGCCGGCCATCATGAAGGGCTTCATCGACCGGGTCATCTGCCGGGGCTTCGCCTACCACGCTGACGGAACCCCCGGGGCCCTGGCCGGGCGCCGGGTGGAGCTGGTCATGCTAACCGGCGGGGAAAAGGAATGGTACCAGTCCAGCGGCATCGGAGAGGCCCTGGACAACCAGCTGCGCAGGCAGACCTTCCTCAAGTACTGCGAGGTCGCGCAGGTGGAGACCATCTATGTGGACAATCTGGATTCGGGCAACGACGAGCAGCAGGCGCGCGAGGCAGCCGACCGGCACCTGGTGGCCTTGGCCCTCAAGGGTCGCCAGCTGGCCGCAGGGACCGAACCTGAAGCAGGCCAGGACGCTCAGTGACGCTCAGCATTGGGTTCGTCTTCGATGACACCCTGGATGTGTTTGACGGGGTCCAGCAGCACATTCTGACCCTGGGACGTGAGCTGGGCAGGCGGGGCCATAGGGTCCAGTACCTGGTCGGTCAGACCGCCCATCCCCCCGTTGATGGGGTTCACTCCTTGTCCCGCAACGTCATGGTCTCCTTCAACGGCAACAGGATGCGCATACCTCTGCCTGCACCCAAGGCGCCCATCCGCCGGGTCCTGGAGGCCGGACACTTCGATCTCCTGCACGTCCAAGCCCCTTACAGCCCCTTCCTGGCCGGTCGGGTCATCCGGGCCGCGAACCCGGCAACGGCCCTGGTGGCCACCTACCACATCGCCCCCACGGGAAACCTGCAGCTGCTGAGCGGTCGGCTTCTGGGGATGATCAACCGCAGGACCCATAGACGCATCGACAGGGTCATCGCGGTCTCGCCTGTGGCGGCTAGTTACGCCCGGCAGACTGCCGGTGTGACCAGCAGGGTGGTGGCTAATCCCGTGGACGTGGTTGCCCTGCGTCGGGCCCGACAGGCCGCTGGCGACCAGGAGGTGGCACGCCTGCACGGCCAGGGGCCGCATCTGGTTTTTCTGGGAAGGTTCGTGGCCCGCAAGGGGGCAGGGATCCTGCTTTCGGCCCTTCAGGCGGGGGAGCGGTCCGGCATCCTGCCCGAAGGCCTGCATGTGACCATGGCCGGCAAGGGTCCGCTGCTGGAGGACTGCCGTCGAAAGGCCGCCACCCTGCGCACCCCGGTGGCCTTCCCCGGCTTTGTGGACGAGAAGGACAAGCCCGCCCTGCTGGCCTCATCCGACCTGACAGTCTTTCCCTCTACCGGGGGCGAGTCTTTCGGCATCGTCCTGCTGGAGGCCATCGCCTCGGGCACGGCTCCTGTGCTGGCCGGGGACAATCCCGGCTACCGATCCACACTGATGGGTGATGAGCGGGCTCTGATGCCCGTCGACTCGCCCAACACCCCGGAACTGCTGGCCCGGCGAGTTGCCCAGGCTCTGGGGGACCCTTCCTGGAGGCGGAAGGTGCGCCATGACCAGCTTGCGCTCTTGGACCGCTACGATGTGACCACCGTGGTCGATCAAGTGGAGGAGGTCTACAGGCAAGCCATTCAAGACCGGCGTCTCATGTAGGCTAGGTACATGTCATTCTTTGATTTCTTCGGCTCCATGTTCGACCCTGAGGGCGGTCCAGGCGGACCAGGTCGGCGTCGCAATGAAGACGACCCGGTCATCCTGCACGTGCAAACCGATGGGGAGGGTTCTGACCAGGGGGGCAGCGGTACACCCCGTTTCCGCTTCCCCGGACCAGGTGACCCCCGGCTGACTTCCCGTAAGAAGGGCAATCAAGGGCCTTCCCGGGGCTCGAGGATCCTGGCCGTGGTTGTGGCCGTCGTCCTGGTCGTCTTCCTGCTCCTGTTCGCGCTCAGTCGCTTCATCACCGATGTCATGTGGTTCTCCCAGCTGGGAGCGGCACAGATCGTCTGGACCCAGCTGGGCATCAAGGTGGGTCTGTGGCTGGCCTATGCACTGCTGTTGGCTGCGGTGACCCTGCTCTCGGCCATCCTGGCCATCCACAGCCGCCCTGATTCGCCTGACGGGTCTACCATCAGAGTCAGGGGCGATCTGATCGAGGTGGGCAAGGGAGTTTCTTCACGCACAGCGCTCAAGGTGGCCGTGGTGGTCTCCCTGGTCGTCGGCGTCTTCTTCGGCTTCCAGTTCAACGCCGACTGGAAGCAGGTACTCCTGCTCTTCAACGCCCAGTCCTTCGGGGTGCGCGACCCCCAGTTTGGCCTGGACAACGGCTTCTATGTCTTCATCCTGCCCGGCCTGCAGCTGCTGGTCTCCTCCCTGCTGATGATGCTGCTGGCGGCCACGATATTCAGCCTGGTCACCAACTTCCTCATGGGCGGCATTCGCTTGACCATGCCCGTGCATGGACGCGGCATTCTGGAGATGACCCGTCCCGCCCGCCGCCAGGTGGCCCTCTGGCTGGTCCTGTTCATGCTGGTCTGGGCGGGTGACACCGCCCTGGGCGTCTTCGGCAGGCTGACCGAGGAGGGTGATCGGATCACCGGCGCCTCCTACACCTCGGTCAAAGCGGCCATCCCAGTGACTCTGATCATGGCCGTGATCATAGCCCTGCTGGGCATAATCCTGGCCGTCTGGATTCTGAGGTCGCCCACCCTGGAACCCGGTCGTGTCCATGCAGGATCCCTGGGTTCGGCCGTCAAGCAGTGGAGGATTCCCGCTCTGGCTGTAGCCGTTACTATCGTTCTGTCCCTGCTGTTGACCGTTTTCTGGCCGGCACTGGTCCAGCGATTCCGGGTCAACCCCAACGCACAGGAGATGGAGTCCGCCTACATTCAGCGCAACATCACTGCCACCACCACGGCCTATGGGTTGGACAAGCTCAAGACTGAGGCCTACGACGCCACCACCGAGGTCCAGTCGGGCGCCCTTTCCCGGGATGCGGAGACCACAGCACAGATTCGTCTGTTGGATCCCCAGGTGGTCTCGCCCACCTTCCGGCAGCTGCAGCAGTCCAAGCAGTACTACACCTTCGAGGACACCCTGGCCGTCGACAAGTACGACATCGACGGAGTCAGCCAGGATACGGTCATCGGCGCTCGCGAGTTGGACCTGGAGGGCAACGACAACCGCAACTGGGTCAATGACCACACGGTCTTCACCCACGGATACGGCATCGTGGCCGCCTACGGCAACAAGGTCACCCCGGACGGGCAGCCCGAATTCTTCGAGCAGGACATCCCCACCAAGGGCAAGCTGACCGACAGCCAGCACTACGAGCCGCGAATATACTTCTCGCCCAACGCGCCCGAGTACTCCATCGTCGGCGCGCCCCAGGGCTCATCGGGCTGGGAGTTCGACTATCCCACTGGCTCCAAGGGAGCCACCAACACCTTCAAGGGCAACGGCGGCCCCTCGGTGGGTAACTTCCTGGCCCGGGTCCTCTACGCCATTCGCTTTGGATCCGACCAGATCCTCTTCTCGGACCGCGTCACGCCCGATTCCCAGATCCTTTACAACCGCTCGCCCAAGGAGCGCGTGGCCCAGATCGCCCCCTATCTGACCCTGGACGGGCGCGTCTATCCGGCTGTGGTGGACGGCAGGGTCAAGTGGATCGTCGACGGCTATACCACATCTGACGCCTACCCCTACTCGCAGAAGGTCGACCTGGGTCCAATCACCCAGGACACGACCACCCTGAGCTCAGAGGCCGTCAAGGGCCTGGGTTCCCAGAAGGCCAACTACATCCGCAACTCAGTCAAGGCTACGGTCGATGCCTACGACGGCTCGGTGGATCTGTATGCCTGGGATGCCAAGGATCCTGTGCTCAAGGCCTGGCAGAAGGTCTTCCCCGGCCAGTTCAAGCCGCTCTCGTCCATCTCGGGCGACCTGATGAGCCACATGCGCTACCCGGAGAGCCTGTTCAAGGTGCAGCGCCAGCTCCTGTCCCAGTACCACGTCAACTCGGCCAGCCAGTTCTTCTCCGGCGAGGACTTCTGGCAGACCCCCGTGGATCCGACCGGGACCAGCAAGGAACAGAAGGCCGGGATCAAGCAGCCTCCCTACTATCTGACCCTGCAGACCCCGGGGACCGACAAGCCCGCCTTCTCGCTGACCTCCACCTTCATTCCCGCCGGCACCTCCACCAGGGAGATTCTGACCGGGTTCCTGTCCGTGGATTCCGATGCCGGGTCAACCAAGGGTGTGATAGGCCCGGACTACGGGACCATCCGGCTGATGGAGCTGCCCAAGAATTCCAATGTGCCCGGCCCTGGGCAGGCCCAGAACAACTTCAACTCGGATGCCGCTGTCTCCACCGAGCTCAACCTGTTGCAGTCCGGATCCACCAAGGTCAAACGTGGCAACCTGCTGACCCTGCCCATAGGTGGCGGACTGATTTACATCCAGCCTGTTTATGTGCAGTCCAGCGGCGCCACCAGCTTCCCCTTGCTCAAGCGGGTCCTGGTGGCCTTCGGAGACAAGGTCTCCTCCTCGGCCACGCTGGATGCGGCCCTTGACAAGACCTTCCAGGGCAACTCGGGCGCATCGGCAGGCGATGCCGACAACACCGGACGTACCAATTCCGATGCTGACCAGAGCGAGCAATCCGACAAGGCCCCTGACAAGACCGTTGGGTCTGGTGGGACATCGGCCACAGAAGGGCAGGCCCTGAAACAGGCCTTGGACAAGGCCAACCAGGCCATGAGCGACGCGGATGCAGCCCTGAAGAAGGGTGACTTCAGCGCCTACGGTGAGGCTCAGAACCGTCTGCGTGAAGCCCTCAAGGAGGCCTCCGACCAGGAGGGCGGCAACAAGTGAGCGCCACCCCGCGCATCCGGCTCTGTCGTCGCGGGGACCTGGAGGCGGTCACCGCCATCTACAACCAGGCGGTCATGGATGGCGGTTCCACGGCGGATACGGCTCCGGTCAGCCTGGACCAGCGCCTGCAATGGTGGCTGGACCACGATCCTGACCAGGGCCATCCGGTCCTGGTCCTGGAACAGGAGGGCAAGGTGCTGGCCTTCGGTTCCCTGTCGGCCTACTACGACCGGCCCGGCTACCAGGAGACCTGCGAGCTCAGCTATTACGTGAATCGTGACAGTCGTGGACAGGGCTTGGGCGCCCTGATGGTCCATTTCCTGCTGGAGCGTGCCCAGCAGGTGGGTATGCGTCTGGCAGTGGCGATCATCTTCGATGACAATTCGGCTTCCAAGGCCCTGCTGCACCGGTTCGGATTCAGCCGCTTCGGCCTCCTGCCCCAGGCCGCCTGGGACCGGTTCGCCCTGCATGACGTCTCCTACTGGAACCTGTCCCTTGAGCGAAACGGGGTCGGGGAGCCTGTGTAGAATCTCACCGTCCCGTTTGAGAGCAGGAGGTATCACCTACATGGCATCCGATTTCTGGCTGATAGCCGGACTGG
>NZ_JBVPQK010000165.1:0-5808 GCF_058197115.1 Bifidobacterium sp. POST2/T3 (B1) | reverse complement strand
TCCCGCGTCAACGAAGAAAAAATCAAAAAAGACGACCAGATCATCTCCGAGTTCGGCGACTATACCTATGGCTGGCACGACTCCGATGATGCCGGGCGCAATGCCCACAAGGGCATTGACGAGGATGTGGTCCGGGCCATCTCGGCCGACAAGGGCGAGCCTGATTGGATGCTGCAGATGCGTCTCAAGGGCTATCGGGCCTTCATGGAAAAGCCCATGCCCAAGTGGGGCGTGGATTTAAGCGGGTTCGATGCCGACGACTTCAAGTACTATGTCAAGCCTTTAAAGGAGCAGGCCAAGGACTGGAAGGACCTGCCCGACGACATCCGTACCACCTATGACCGGCTGGGCATCCCCGAGGCCGAGAAGAAGCGGCTGGTCTCCGGTGTTGCTGCCCAGTACGAGTCCGAGGTCATCTACAACTCCATCCGCGATGACTTGCGCAAACAAGGGGTCATCTTCCTGGATACGGACACGGCCTTGAAAGAGTACCCGGACCTCTTCCGCAAGTACTTCGCCACGGTCATCCCCCCGGACGACAACAAGTTCGCCGCACTGAACACGGCGGCCTGGTCAGGCGGATCCTTCGTCTATGTGCCCAAGGGAGTCCATGTGGACATCCCCCTGCAGGCCTACTTCCGTATCAACACACCCAACATGGGCCAGTTCGAGCGCACGCTGATCATTGCCGACGAGGGTTCCTACGTCCATTACGTGGAGGGCTGCACAGCACCCATTTACTCCACTGACTCTTTGCACGCGGCCAACGTGGAGATTGTGGTCGAACCTCATGCCCGTGTGCGCTACACCACGGTCCAGAACTGGTCCAACAACGTCTACAACCTGGTCACCCAGCGTGCCTATGTGCGCGAGGGCGGCACCATGGAGTGGGTGGACGGCAACATCGGGTCCAAGGCGACCATGAAATATCCGGCCTGCATCCTGGCCGAGCCCTACGCCAAGGCCGAGACCCTCTCCCTGGGCTTCGCCGGCAAGGGGCAGTACCAGGACACGGGCGCCAAGATGATTCACCTGGCACCCCATACCTCATCCACCATCGTCTCCAAGTCCATCTCCCGAAACGGGGGAAGGGCCGCTTACCGAGGCCTGGTCAAGATCATCAAAGGCGCCGAGAAGTCCTCTTCTTCGGTGGTCTGCGACGCCTTACTGGTGGACGACTACTCCCGCTCGGATACCTACCCGCACGTGGATGTTCGCGAGGACGACGTCTCCATGGCTCATGAGGCCACCGTCTCCAAGGTCTCCGAGGACCAGCTCTTCTATCTGATGAGCCGCGGCCTGGAGGAGAAGGAGGCCATGGGCATGATTGTGCGCGGGTTCGTGGAGCCCATTTCCCGGCAGCTGCCCATGGAGTACGCGTTGGAGCTTAACCGCTTGGTCGAATTGCAGATGGAGGGTTCGGTAGGCTGATGTCACGAAACAGCGAAATAACCATTCCGCATGCGGATCCCAAGGATCCCTATGCTTTCCCGGCCACCATGCCGTCCAGTGCCGACAAGGAGCCACGTTCCTTCAACCCTGATGACTTTCCCATGCCTACCCGCAAGCAGGATGACTGGCGGTTTACCCCCATCGACCGGATGGAGGAGTTCTTCACTGTCTTCAAGCCCAGTGGTCTGACCAAGGTCTCAGTCACCATGATTGACGGGTCCGAACCGCCCGCAGATCAGGTCAGCTTCAGCCAGATTCCCATGGATCAGGCTCCCTGCGGCACCGTCCTCAAGCCCAGCGACCGAGCAGCTGCTGTGGAGTGGGCCAGCGGCAAGCAGGCGACCGTGGTCAATCTCAAGGGCACCCTGGATCAGCCCGTGCTGGTCCGTGTCAATGGTGGCGGCCCCGAACTGGATGCTTTCCACCTGGTGATCAAGGCCGAAGCGGGTACCAAGGCCGATCTGGTGGTCGAGCACCAAGGCCAGGCACGTCTGGCTGAGGGGGTTGAAATCGACATCGGTGACAATTCGCAGATGTCGACCACCTTCATTCAGGAGTGGGACAAGGGCAGCAAGCATGTAGGCAACCACCGCATTCACCTGGGCGCCGAGGCCTCCCTACGCCACTCTGTGGTCAGTCTGGGCGGCGATGTCGTGCGGCTGCGCATGGACCAGGACTTCGGCGGCGAGCAGGGCGACCTGAACATGCTGGGCATCTACTTCGTCGATCCCGGCCAGCACATGGAACACCGGACCATGGTGGTGCACAACCATCCCAATTGCAAGTCCCGTGTGGTCTACAAGGGTGCCTTGGACGGAATCGGCGCGCACACCACCTGGGTGGGCAACGCGCTCATTCAGCCGACTGCGCCTGGAACCGACTCATACGAGCTCAACCGGAACCTGGTTCTGACCCCTGGGGCCATCGCCGATTCCGAGCCCAACCTGGAGATCGAGAACGGCGACATCATCGGGGCAGGCCATGCGAGTTCGGTCGGACGCTTCGACGACGAGGAGCTCTTCTACTTGCAGTCCCGCGGCATTCCCGAGCAGGAGGCCCGCAAGCTGGTGGTTCGAGGCTTCTTCGGTGAACTGGTGGAGGAGATTGACGTCCCCAGCGTCTCCGGGCACCTGATGGGGGTCATCGACCGCAGGCTGGCGGCCGGCGAGGATCAAGAGATGCAGCACGTTTTGGAGGAGAACTGACATGTCCACATTGGAAATCAAGGATCTGCACGTCTCGGTCGAGACCAAGGAGGGTCGCAAGCAGATCCTCAAGGGTGCCACGCTGACCGTTAACTCCGGCGAGACCCACGCCATCATGGGGCCCAACGGGTCGGGCAAGTCCACCCTGGCCTACACGCTGGCCGGCCATCCCAAGTATGAGGTGGATTCGGGCCAGGCACTGCTTGATGGGCGGGATCTGCTCAAGATGACCCCGGACGAGCGGGCCAAGGCGGGGCTCTTCCTGGCCATGCAGTACCCGGTCGAGGTGCCCGGCGTGTCCATGACTAACTTCTTGCGTACTGCAAAGACCGAGGTCGACGGCAAGGCTCCGGCCATTCGCCAGTGGACCAAGGATCTGAACGATGCCATGAAGCGGCTGCGCATGGATCCCAAGTTCGCCCAGCGCTCGGTCAACGAGGGCTTCTCGGGCGGCGAGAAGAAGCGGGCCGAGGTCCTGCAGCTGGAGCTGCTCAAGCCTAAGTTCGCCATCCTGGACGAAACCGACTCCGGTCTGGACGTGGATGCCCTGCGCATCGTCTCCGAAGGGGTCAACAGGGCCAAGGAGAATACCGGCATGGGTGTGCTCATGGTTACCCACTACACCAGGATTCTCAAGTACATCAAGCCTGACATCGTCCACGTTTTCGCCGACGGCCGCTTTGTGAAGACCGGTGGCCCTGAGCTGGCCGACACCCTGGAGGAGACCGGGTACGACCAGTACCTGCCCGAGGGCGCCGACTCTGAATCAGCCCTGGCCTGAGGATAAGAGAAGAGGTCCGCAATGGTCATTGATGACAGCATTCGACAGCAGTTTCCGATCCTGGACCAGCAGGTGCATGGCCACCCTCTGGTCTATCTGGATTCGGCTGCCACTGCCCAGAAACCCCTGGCGGTCATCGATGCCGTTCGGGACTTCTACCTGAAGGACAATGCCGGGGTGCACAGGGGCGCCCACGAACTGGCCGCCCGCAGCACCGTGGCTTTCGAGCACGCGCGCTCACGTGTGGCTGCCCTGGTCGGCGCAGAAGGCCAGGAGGGCGGCGAGGAGATTGTCGTCACCGCCGGGGCCACAGCCGCTTTGAACTTGCTGGCCACCGCTTTCGGCAACGCCAGCTTGGGCTGCGGGGGGAAGGCGGCACGTCGATTCGCCCTGAAGCCTGGCGATGAAGTCGTGGTCAGCAAGGCCGAGCATCACTCGGTCCTCCTGCCCTTCCAGGAGCTCTGCTACCGGACCGGGGCGGTCCTCAAGTACTTTGATCTGGACCCTGAAGGCCGTGTTCTGGCCGATACCGCCGACCAGGTCATCACCGAGCGGACCAAGGTGGTCGCCGTCACCCACGTCAGCAATGTGACCGGCGCCATCACTGACATCAAGCCCATCGTTCACCGTGCCCACCAGGTGGGCGCCCTGGTGGTGCTGGATGTGTGCCAGTCGGTGCCTCACCTGCCTATCGATCTGCACGCCATGGATGTGGACTTCGCCGCCTGGAGTGCGCACAAGATGTACGGCCCCACCGGTGTGGGCTTCCTCTATGGCCGCCGAGAGCTACTTGAGGCCCTGCCTCCGGCATCATTCGGCGGATCCATGGTGGAGCTGGCCTATCTGGACCGTCCAGCCAGCTACATGGATCCTCCGGCCCGGTTCGAGGCCGGCACCCAGCCGGTGGCTCAGATGATCGGTGCTGGGGTAGCCGCCGATTGGCTGATGGATCTGGGCATGGAGAACGTGGCCGAACACGAGAAGGCCATCACCGCCGGTCTGTTGAGGCTGGGGGAGTTGGACGGGGTACGCATTCTGGGGCCAACCACTCCTAAGGACCGGATCGGCACGGTCGCCTTCGATGTGCAGGGGGTCCACCCCCATGACGTGGGCCAGTACGTGGATTCACGCGGCATTGCCATCCGCGTGGGACACCACTGCGCTCAGCCGGTCCATCGACACTTCGGTCTGATGGCCTCCAACCGGGCCTCGACCGGCGTGTACAATACCGTAGCCGACACGGATGCCCTGCTGGATGCCGTCTCCGGGGTCCGCAGGTTCTTCCGGGTGGCTTGAGGGTCTTCACCGGCAGCGCATCGACGGTTTTGGCAAAGACATACTGGTAGGTTTAAGGACATGGCGGATTTCGGGATGGATGACGAGGAATTGGAGCAGATGTACCAGGAGGTGATCCTGGACGCAGCCCGGGATCCTCACGGGCGTGTAGGGGATCGGGCTGATGCTGGGGAGGACCCGGATGGCGACGGCGTGACCATCAGGGTGGAGCACGAGGCCTGCCTGGCTGCCGAGTCCCACCAGTTCAATCCCACCTGCGGGGATCAGGCCACCATACATGTGGAGGTGACCCCCGGCGAGCAGGGTGGTCCCGACCTCATCCAGCGGATTGTATGGCAGGGTTCCGGCTGTTCCATCAGCCAGGCCAGCCTGTCCATCATGGTGGATCTGGTCCAGGGGCAGACCGTCGATCATGCCATGGATCTGGCTGCCGACTTCCGCAAGCTCATGGAGTCGCGCGGAGCCGGACTAGAGGACGAGAAGGCACAGGACGCTCTTGGCGATGCCATGGTCTTCCAGGGCGTGTCCAAGTATCCCATGCGAATCAAGTGCGCCCTGCTGGGCTGGGAGGGCATGAAGGCCTCGGTGGCCCAAGCCCTGTCAGCCGGACGAGACGGCGACAAAGGTGAGAAGGAGGAGCAGGTATGAGCGGTAATACGAATCTGGTGCCCGAACCCCAGGACTCCATCCTGGCCTCGGTAGGCAGGGCCATCAGCGATCCCGGCACGGCACAGGCGCTGGCCAGCAATCCCTTGGGTGCTGAAACGGTTCTTAAGTCGGCCGAAGGCGGTTCCATGCGTCAGGTTGACGGCCAGGCGGACAAGAAGTCCGATTCAGCCAAGTCTGACGATCGACGTGCCGACGAAGCCATCCCCGAAGCTTCCGCTGAAGATGCGTCAACGGACCGGGACTCGAACGACCAATCCTCGGCCAGCATGCCAGTCGACAACAGTACCAAGACTGCGGACCAGAATGCCGCTGATGCCGAGGCAGCCGTTGAAGAGGCCATCCCTCTCAAGGCCGTCGACGACATCGGCCGGGCCACAGCCGAGGATGTCAGGGAGGCCCTGCACC
>NZ_JBVPQK010000164.1:0-5808 GCF_058197115.1 Bifidobacterium sp. POST2/T3 (B1) | reverse complement strand
GTGTCTCCACCACTTTGCGGCAGCATGCCTTGTCCATGCGGTAGCTTCACCTACCGACCACCCAATAACATAGATGGACCCAAGAGCAGTGTCAAGCATTTGTCAAACCAGTGTTGCCGTCCTTGCCAGGACTGACAATGGCAAGGGTCTGCACGCAGTCGGTGCAGGCGCGAAATGAAATGTAAGGAGTGAATCCCTATGAAGATCGTGGCAGTCACGGCCAACCCCGAACCCAAGAGTCTGACCGATGCGGCAGGCAATGCCCTGCTGGACGGGGCGGCCGAGGGCGGGGCTCGCACCGAGTTGATCGACCTTTGCGCCGAGGGGTTCAATCCCGTCTTCGGCATGGAGGACAGGACCCACTACCTGGGCCAGGGACCCATGCCCGAGGATGTTGAGGCCATGCAGGAGCGCATCAAGGATGCGGACGTGCTTGCCCTGGTCTTCCCCGTCTACTGGTACAGCATGCCGGCCATCATGAAGGGCTTCATCGACCGCGTCATCTGCCGGGGCTTCGCCTATAACGCTGATGGAACCCCGGGAGCCCTGGCCGGGCGCCGGGTGGAGCTGATTATGCTGACCGGCGGGGATAAGGAATGGTACCAGTCCAGCGGCATCGATGAGGCCCTGGACAATCAGCTGCGCAGGCAGACCTTCCTCAAGTACTGCCAGGTTGCGCAGGTGGAGACCATCTATGTGGACAATCTGGACTCGGGCAACGACGAGCAGCAGGCGCGGGAGGCTGCTGACCGGCACCTGGTGGCCCTGGCCCTCAAGGGCCGTCAACTGGCCGCAGGGACCGAGCCCGGAGCGGACCAGGACGCTCAGTGACGCTCAGCATCGGGTTCGTCTTCGATGACACCCTGGATGTGTTTGACGGGGTCCAGCAGCACATGCTGACCCTGGGACGGGAGCTGGGCAGGCGGGGCCACAGGATCCAGTACCTGGTAGGCCAGACCGCCCATCCGCCGGTTGACGGGGTTCACTCCCTGTCCCGCAATGTCATGGTCTCCTTCAATGGCAACAGGATGCGCATACCGCTGCCAGCGCCCAAGGCGCCCATCCGCCGGGTCCTGGAGGCCGGGCACTTCGACCTGTTGCACATTCAGGCTCCGTACAGTCCCTTCCTGGCCGGACGGGTTATCCGGGCCGCAGACCCGACAACGGCCCTGGTGGCCACCTACCACATCGCCCCCACAGGAAACCTGCAGTTGCTGGGCGGTCGGCTGCTGGGGATGATCAACCGAAGGACCCATAGACGCATCGACAGGGTCATCGCAGTCTCGCCTGTGGCGGCCAGTTATGCCCGGCAGACTGCCGGTGTGTCCAGCAGGGTGGTGGCAAACCCTGTGGACGTGGCTGCGCTGCGCCAGGCTCGTCAGGCCGCTGGCGACCAGGAGGTGGCGCGCCTGCACGGCCAGGGACCGCATCTGGTCTTTCTGGGACGGTTCGTGGCCCGCAAGGGGGCGGGGATCCTGCTTTCAGCCCTCCAGACGGGGGAGCGGGCCGGCATCCTGCCTGAAGGCCTGCATGTGACTATGGCCGGCAAGGGTCCACTGCTGGAGGATTGCCGTCGAAAGGCCGCCGTCCTGCGCACCCCGGTGGCCTTCCCCGGCTTTGTGGACGAGAAGGACAAACCTGCCCTCCTGGCCTCCTCCGACCTGACCGTTTTTCCCTCCACCGGAGGCGAGTCCTTCGGCATCGTCCTGTTGGAGGCCATCGCCTCGGGCACTGCTCCTGTGCTGGCCGGTGACAATCCTGGCTACCGGTCCACCCTAATGGGCGATGAGCGGGCTCTGGTCCCCGTCGACTCACCCAACACCCCCGAACTGCTGGCCCGGCGAATTGCCCAGGCCTTAGGGGACCCCTCATGGAGGCGGAACGTGCGCCATGACCAAATTGCGCTCATGGACCGCTACGACGTGACCGTGGTGGCCGATCAGGTGGAGGAGGTCTACCAGCAAGCCATTCAAGACCGCCGTCTCATGTAGGGTAGGTACATGTCATTCTTTGATTTCTTCGGTGCCATGTTCGACCCTGAGGGCGGTCCAGGCGGTCCAGGCCGGCGTCGCAATGAAGACGACCCGGTCATCCTGCACGTGCAAACCGATGGTGAGGGTCCTGGCCAGGGGGGCGGCGGCACGCCCCGCTTCCGCTTCTCCGGGCCGGGTGACCCTCGGCTGACTTCCCGCAGAAAGGGCAATGAAGGGCCTTCCCGGGGCTCGCGGATCCTGGCAGTGGTTGTGGCAGTCGTGCTGGTCGTCTTCCTGCTACTGTTCGCGCTCAGCCGCTTCATCACCGATGTCATGTGGTTCTCCCAACTGGGGGCGGCGCAGATAGTCTGGACCCAGCTGGGCATCAAGGTGGGCCTATGGCTGGCTTATGCACTGCTGCTGGCCGCGGTGACCCTGCTTTCGGCCATCCTGGCCATCCGCAGCCGTCCCGATTCGCCTGACGGGTCTACCATCAGGGTCAAGGGCGATCTGATTGAGGTAGGCAAGGGAGTTTCCTCACGCACGGCGCTGAAGGTGGCCGTGGTGGTCTCCCTGGTTGTTGGCGTATTCTTCGGCTTCCAGTTCAACGCCGACTGGAAGCAGGTGCTCCTGCTCTTCAACGCCCAGTCCTTCGGGGTGCGCGACCCCCAGTTCGGCCTGGATAACGGCTTCTATGTCTTCATCCTGCCTGGCCTGCAGCTGTTGGTCTCCTCCCTGCTTATGATGTTGCTGGCGGCTACGGTCTTCAGCCTGGTCACCAACTTCCTCATGGGTGGCATTCGCTTGACCATGCCCGTGCACGGCCGGGGCATTCTGGAGATGACCCGTTCCGCCCGCAGGCAGGTGGCCGTCTGGTTGATCCTGTTCATGCTGGTCTGGGCCGGCGATACGGCCCTGGGTGTCTTCGGCAGGCTGACCGAGGAGGGTGATCGGATCACCGGCGCCTCTTACACCTCGGTCAAAGCGGCCATCCCAGTGACCCTGATTATGGCCGTGGTCATAGCTCTGCTGGGCATAATTTTGGCCGTCTGGATTCTGAGGTCGCCCACCTTGGAACCCGGCCGTGTCCATGCAGGATCCCTGGGTTCGGCTGTCAAGCAGTGGAGGATTCCCGCTCTGGCTGTAGCCGTCACCATCGTTTTGTCCCTGCTGCTGACCGTTTTCTGGCCGGCACTTGTCCAGCGCTTCCGGGTCAACCCCAACGCTCAGGAGATGGAATCCGCCTACATTCAGCGCAACATCGCCGCCACCACCAAGGCCTATGGGCTGGATAGACTCAAGACCGAGGCCTATGACGCCACTACCGAGGTCCAGTCAGGTGCCCTCTCCCGGGATGCAGAGACTACCGCACAGATTCGTTTGTTGGATCCCCAGGTGGTTTCTCCCACCTTCCGCCAGCTGCAGCAGTCCAAGCAGTACTACACCTTCGAGGACACTCTGGCCGTCGACAAGTACGACATCGACGGAGTCAGCCAGGATACGGTCATCGGCGCTCGCGAGCTGGACTTGGAGGGCAACGACAACCGCAACTGGGTCAACGACCACACGGTCTTCACCCACGGCTACGGCATCGTGGCCGCCTACGGTAACAAGGTCACCCCGGACGGGCAGCCCGAATTCTTCGAGCAGGACATCCCCACCAAAGGCAAGCTGACCGACAGCCAGCACTACGAGCCGCGAATCTACTTCTCGCCCAACGCGCCCGAGTACTCCATCGTCGGCGCGCCCCAGGGCTCGTCAGGCTGGGAGTTCGACTATCCTACCGGTTCTAAGGGAGCCACCAACACCTTCAAGGGCAACGGCGGCCCCTCGGTGGGCAACTTCCTGGCCCGGGTCCTTTACGCCATCCGCTTTGGATCCGACCAGATCCTCTTCTCGGACCGCGTCACGCCCGACTCGCAGATTCTCTACAACCGCTCGCCCAAGGAGCGCGTGGCCCAGATCGCCCCCTATCTGACGCTGGACGGGCGCGTCTATCCGGCTGTGGTGGATGGCCGGGTCAAGTGGATCGTCGACGGCTACACCACCTCTGATGCCTACCCCTACTCACAGAAGGTAGACCTGGGGCCCATCACCCAGGACACGACCACCCTGAGCTCTGAGGCCGTCAAAGGCCTGGGCTCCCAGAAGGCCAACTACATCCGTAACTCCGTCAAGGCTACGGTCGATGCCTACGACGGCTCGGTGGATTTGTATGCCTGGGATGCCAAGGATCCGGTGCTCAAGGCATGGCAGAAGGTCTTCCCCGGCCAGTTCAAGCCGCTTTCGTCAATCTCCGGTGACCTGATGAGCCACATGCGTTACCCGGAGAGCCTGTTCAAGGTGCAGCGCCAGCTCCTGTCCCAGTACCACGTCAACTCGGCCAGCCAGTTCTTCTCCGGCGAGGACTTCTGGCAGACCCCCGTGGATCCGACCGGCACCAGCAAGGAGCAGAAGGCGGGGATCAAGCAGCCTCCCTACTATCTGACCCTGCAGACCCCGGGAACTGACAAGCCCGCCTTCTCGCTGACTTCCACCTTCATCCCCGCCGGTACCTCCACCAGGGAGATTCTGACCGGGTTCCTGTCTGTGGATTCCGACGCCGGGTCGACCAAGGGGGTGATAGGGCCGGACTACGGGACCATCCGGCTGATGGAGCTGCCCAAGAATTCCAATGTTCCCGGCCCGGGGCAGGCCCAGAACAACTTCAACTCGGATGCTGCGGTCTCGACCGAGCTCAACCTGCTCCAGTCCGGATCCACCAAGGTCAAACGCGGCAACCTGCTGACCCTGCCCATAGGCGGCGGACTGATCTACATCCAGCCGGTATACGTCCAGTCCAGCGGTGCCACCAGCTTCCCCCTGCTCAAGCGGGTTTTGGTGGCCTTCGGAGACAAGGTTTCTTCCTCAGCGACCTTGGATGCGGCTCTTGACAAGACCTTCCAGGGCAACTCGGGCGCATCGGCAGGCGATGCCGACAACACTGGACGCACCAATTCCAATGCTGACCAGAGTGAGCAATCCGATAAGGCCCCTGATAAGAACGCCGGGTCCGGCGGGTCATCGACCACAGGAGGACAGGCCCTGAAACATGCCTTGGACAAGGCCAACCAGGCCATGAGCGACGGCGATGCCGCCCTGAAGAAGGGCGACTTCAGCGCCTACGGCGAGGCTCAGAACCGTCTGCGCGAAGCTCTCAAGGAGGCCTCCGATCAGGAGGGCGGCAACAAGTGAGCGCCACCCCGTGCATTCGGCTCTGCCGTCGCGGGGACCTGGAGGCGGTCACCGCCATCTACAACCAGGCGGTCATGGATGGCGGTTCCACGGCGGATACGGCCCCGGTCAGCCTGGATCAGCGCTTGGAATGGTTACTGTCCCATGATCCGGACCAGGGCCATCCGGTCCTGGTCCTGGAGCAGGAGGGCCGGGTGCTGGCCTTCGGCTCCCTGTCGGCCTACTACGACCGACCCGGCTACCAGGAGACCTGCGAGCTGAGCTACTACGTGGACCGTGGCAGCCGTGGCCGTGGCCTGGGTGCCCTGATGGTCCATTCCCTGCTGGAGCGCGCCCAGCGGGAGGGCATGCGTCTGGCCGTGGCCATCATCTTCGATGACAATTCGGCCTCCAAGGCCCTCTTGCACCGGTTCGGTTTCAGCCGCTTCGGCCTTCTGCCCCAGGCAGCTTGGGACCGGTTCGTCTTGCATGATGTTTCCTACTGGAGCCTGTCCCTTGAGCGAAATGGGGTCGGGGAGCCTGTATAGAATCTCACCGTCCCGTTTGAGAGCAGGAGGTATCACCTACATGGCATCCGATTTCTGGCTGATAGCCGGACTGG
>NZ_JBVPQK010000163.1:0-5811 GCF_058197115.1 Bifidobacterium sp. POST2/T3 (B1) | reverse complement strand
CTGGGCATGCTCTCCCTGGTCTTCTGGTCCATCACGCTGATTACCACGGTCAAATACGTCCTGGTGGCCATGCGCATTGATAACAAGGGCGAGGGCGGCATCTTCGCCCTGTACACCCTGGTCCGGCATTACGGCAAATGGCTGGCCATTCCTGCCATGGTCGGCGGCGCCGCCTTCCTGGCTGACTCGGTGCTGACTCCGGCGGTCTCCATATCCTCGGCAGTCGAAGGCCTCAAGACCATCCCCGTCCTGACTCCGATCTTCCGTGAGAACGGGAACCTGACCATGGTCATCACCTTTGTGATCATCCTGATCCTGTTTGCGGTCCAGTCGCGCGGAACCGAGCGGATCGGCAAGGTCTTCGGCAGCGTGGTCATGGTCTGGTTCGCCTTCCTTGCCCTGATCGGCATCTACTGCATCGGCAACGACTGGTCCATCTTCGAGGCGCTGAACCCGGTCTACGGGATTCGCTTCCTCTTCAGCCCGCAGAATCCGGTGGGCCTGACCATCATGGGCACGGTCTTCCTGTCGACCACGGGAGCCGAGGCACTCTACTCCGACATGGGCCACGTAGGCCGCGGCAACATCTACGCCACCTGGCCCTTCATCAACATCGCCCTGGTCTTCAATTACTTCGGCCAGGGGGCCTGGATCCTGCGCAACAGCGACAATAAGGCCCTGCAGGGCGTAGACGGGCTCAACCCCTTCTTCCAGATGATGCCCACCACCGTGCGCTACGTGGCGGTGCTTCTGTCGGTGACTGCTGGCGTCATCGCCTCGCAGGCCCTGATAACGGGCGCCTTCACCATGGTCTCGGAGGCCACTGGCCTCAACTGGATGCCTCACCTGCAGGTGCGCTACCCGGCGCGGACCCGCGGCCAGCTCTATATCCCCACCATCAACTGGGTCCTGTGCGCGGCCACGCTGACTGTGCTGGCCATCTTCAAGGATTCCGAGCACATCTCGGCCGCCTACGGGCTGGCTCTGACAGTGACCATGATCACCACTACCGTCCTGCTGGCCGACTACATCTGGCACGACGGCAAGCGGGCGCTCTCCCTGCTCTTCGCCCTGGTCTTCCTGGCCATCCAGATCCTCTTCTTCATGGCCTCCATGGCCAAGTTCATGCACGGCGGCTGGTTCACCATGCTGCTGACCGCGGCCATCCTCTACATCATGTACACCTGGGATGTGGGCACCAAGGTGGAGCGCTCGCAACGGCGGCATATGACGGCCAAGGAGTGCCTGCCCGCCTTGGAGATGCTCCATAACGACTTCCGTGTCCCCTACTATGCAGACAACCTGGTCTATCTGACCTCGGACGCGGAGATGCGGCGGCTGGACACCGACATCTTCTTCTCCATCTTCGCCAACCGGCCCAAGCGTGCCCGGGCCTGGTGGGCGGTCTCGGTCCAGACCACGGACGCCCCCTACACGCGCAAGTACTCGGTGGAGAACTTCGGCACCAACTACCTCTTCCGCGTGCGCATGAGGCTGGGCTTCAAGGTGGACCAGAATGTGGCCACCTACCTGCACCAGATCATGCACGAGCTGATCGATAGCGGCGAACTGCCCAAGCAGCCCTCCATCTACCCCAAGGTGGACGAGGATCCGCAGATCGGCACAGTCACCTATGTGCTGGTCCACAAGGCCCTGATGCCCGAGTCCAAGATTGATTCCCGGGGCGCCTTCTCGCTGAAGGTCAAGTACGCCATTCGCAAGGTGGCTGGCTCGCCGATCAAGTGGTTCGGTCTGGCTCCCTACAACCCCATCGTGGAGGTGCAGCCCCTGTTCGTCTCCACCCGGGCGGTTCCCAAGCTGACGCGAGTGGTTCTGCCCTCCCGCAAGATGAAGGGCGGCAAGCACCACAAGGACTGAGTGAGTGGAATCTCACCCTGTGGATCCTGGCCCAAATCGGGTCCGGGCCATAGAATTGACGGCATGGAACCTGGTGCCCGGCCTTTCCGGGCTACCGTCGAAAGGTGATGTGATGACACAAGCTCAAGCCAATATCGGAGTCGTGGGTCTGGCCGCCATGGGTGCCAGTCTGTCCAGGAACCTGGCACGGCACGGCAATACCGTAGCGGTCTATAACCGCCACTATTCGCGCACTGAGACCCTGATTCACGATCATGGCCAGGAGGGCCAGTTTGTCCCGGCAAAGACGCTGCAGGAGTTCGTGGCCTCGCTGACTAAACCCCGCACGGCCATCATCATGGTCAAGGCCGGGGATCCCACCGACCAGATGATCAATGACCTGGCCGACCTGATGGAGCCGGGAGACATCATCGTCGACGCCGGCAATGCCTACTTCAAGGACACCATCCGCCGGGAGAAGGCCATCCGGGCCCGTGGGCTGCACTTCGTAGGCTGCGGCGTCTCCGGCGGCGAGCAGGGCGCCCTCTTGGGGCCCTCCATGATGCCTGGTGGGACCGATGAGTCCTGGAAGACCCTGGGGCCCATCCTGGAGTCCATTGCCGCCAAGGTCGATGGCGAACCCTGCGTCACTCACATCGGCACCGATGGGGCGGGCCACTTCGTCAAGATGGTCCACAACGGCATCGAATACTCGGACATGCAGGTGATCGCCGAGTCCTATGACCTGATGCGCAGGGGTCTGGGCATGGAACCCGAGGCCATCGCCCAGGTCTTCGAAGAGTGGAACCAGGGAGATCTGAACTCCTACCTGGTGCAGATTACAGCCGAGGTGCTCCATCACACCGACGCCACCACCGGCAAGCCTTTCATCGACATCGTCACCGACCAGGCCGGCATGAAGGGCACCGGCACCTGGACCGTGCAGACCGCGCTGGACCTTGCCGTGCCCGTGACCGGCATCGGCGAGGCCGTCTTCGCCCGGGGACTTTCTTCCTCGCCCGAGCTGCGCAGCCAGGCGGCCCAGGAGGGCCTGAAGGGTCCGCAGCCCAAGGCCGTCATGGCTGATCTGGCCGCCGACCCCGAGGCCCGAAAGTCCTTCATTGAGGACATTCGCCAGGCCCTCTATGCTTCCAAGATTGTGGCTTACGCCCAGGGATTCAACGAGATGCAGGAGGGAGCTCGAGTCTATGGCTGGAAGCTGGATATGGGTGCCATCGCCCGCATCTGGCGTGGCGGCTGCATCATTCGAGCCAAGTTCCTGAACAGGATTTCCGATGCTTACGCCTCTGGCCGTGAGCCGGGCTCCCTGCTCTTCGATCCATTCTTCAAGCAGGCTGTCGAGCAGGCCCAGGACTCCTGGCGGCGTGTTGTGGCCCGTGCCACCCAGGCCGGCATCCCCATCCCCGTCTTCGCCAGCTCTCTGTCCTACTACGACGGGCTGCGTTCCGATAGGCTCCCCGCCGCCCTGATCCAGGGCCAGCGTGACCTCTTCGGTGCTCATACCTATGGGCGCGTAGATCAGCCAGGCGTCTTCCACACCCTCTGGGCCGAGGACAAGTCCGAAATCAAGCAGGACTGAGCTTCGCCGGGATCGCAAGGGTCCGCGCAGCCGCTAAGACGGCAGCGCGGACCCTTTTGTCAATCTGTTATCGGATCTTGGCTGTGGATTCCCGGACCACCAGCCGGCAGGCGGCAGTCGTCCGGGTGGCAGGACGATTATCGTCGTCGCCCTGCAGGCGGGCCAGGAGGGCATCAACCGCCTTGCGGGCCAGGTCCTCCTTGTCGGTGCTGATGGTGGTCAGCGAAGGTATATAGGACTCTCCCTCCTGGATGCCGTCGAATCCCATGACGGCCAGGTCCCGGGGGACCTCCACGCCGCATTCGTGCAGTCCTCGGATCAGGCCCAGGGCCAGGGAGTCGGTCATGCAGAAGATGCCGTCAAAGGGCAGGTCGGACCTGTCTGCCAGATGATGACCCAAGTCGCGGGCCAATTCCCCGTCCCAGCGGTCCAGGGTCAGGAAGTCTTTGGAGCGGGCCTTGATTCCGGCGTCTTTCAGAGCCTTCAAGCAGCCGGCCACCCTGCGGCCGCGGACCGAGTACCGTTGGACCGGATCGGTGCTGGCCGTCATGTCGGCGCCCACCACACCTATTCTTTGGCATCCGCAGTCCAGCAGGTGTTGCATGGCCATGGCGGCTCCCTCGAATCCGGCCGTCATGACTGAATCAAAGACCGGCTCGGCTGAGGGATCGTCCAGCAGGACCAGAGGCTTGCCATCGGCCAGCTCCTGCATCTCCTCATTGGTGATGCTGCCCGGGCTGAAGATGGTGCCGTCGCAGAGCTGGCTGGTCACATGCCGCAAAATGGAGACCTCATCCTGTTTGGAGTTGGATGTCTGCTGGATGATGGCCTGCATGCCATGGGCGTTGATCTGCCGGGAGATGGCTGCGCTCATCTGCGCTGGGTAGGGCTTGTCCAGCTCGAAGATGGCCACGCCGATGATGCCGCTCTTGCCTGAGCGCAGGCTTCTGGCCGACAGATTGGCTGAGTAGCGGAGCTTGTGGGCTGCAAGTAGGACCCTGCGCCTGGTGTCATCCGCTATGCGTGTATCGCCTCGAAGGGCATAGGAGGCAGTGGCCCGAGAGACCTGCGCCTCCTTGGCCACGTCGCTCATCGTCACCATTTCGCACCTTTCCCGGGGTTCAGCCATTATCTTAGGCACCTGGGTGGCCTTATCGGCATGTAATTGACACGATTCAATTAACGTGCTATACCATGTTGTGACAGCTGTTGAATCGTGTCAATCCCCGGGTCTCGACGTTGAACAGCCCGGGCGGATGTTCAGAGGATTGATTGCAAGGAGGAGTCATGAAGCTGAAGCGAGCATGGAAGGGCATAGCTGGAGCGCTGGGGGTCGGCATGTTGGTGTCGGCCATGGGTGCCTGCGGGGCTGGTGGCGCCGACGGGTTCAAGACCACGCTGACCTTTCTGTCATGGAACAACGAACAGACGATGAGGCCATACATCGACCAATTCGAGCAACAGAACCCGGGGATCAAGGTGGACTTCAGCTACTCGCCGCCGACCCCCGAGTACATCCAGACCCTGCAGACCCGACTGGTCGGCAACCAGGCCCCGGATGTGTTCATCATCACCTCCGAGAACAAGGCCGACCTGATCAAGAACGGCTACGTGCGGGACCTGACCAACGAGCCCTTCATGCGCAACATCTCCCAGGCCAACAAGGACTTCGTCAGTCATGAGGGCAAGGTCTACGGTATGTCCGTGTCCTCCTGGGCCTCCGGCATCGTCTACAACAAGGACCTGCTGGCCAAGGCTGGCGCCAAGGAGGTACCGGAGACCTGGGACGGGTTCCTGCAGCTGTGCAAGAAGCTCAAGGCCGCCGGGGTCACGCCCTTCCTGGAGACCATCGCCGATGCCCCCAGCAGGATTCCCGACGCCTTCATGGGCTCGCAGTTCGACAGGGACAAGGTCGACGTGACCAGCCTGATTGACCGCCGCCCTCAAAAGCCCGGCAGCGACCAGCGCGAGGCGGCTGCGGCCTGGATGAAGCTTTACGACCAGGGCCTGGTCACACGGGACACGGTCGGCATCAGCGGCGACGACATGAAGACCCAGTTCATCAACGGCCAGGTGGCCATGATCTGCACCGGCCCCTGGGATCTGCCATCCATCGGCCAGTCCGGGCTCAAGTATGGTATGGCCCCCATGCCGCTCTTGGAGAAGGGCATGGTCAACTACGCCCAGGGATCGCCATCGCCCGCCTACGCCATCTACTCCCACCTCAAGGGCGACAAGCTCAAAGCGGCCCGGAAGTTCCTGACCTTCATGGACAGTCACTGGGCCCTGCAGCGTTCGGCCGACAACGGGGATGCCATCACCGTCCAGGGGTTCAAGGCCAAGGTCAAGCCCGA
>NZ_JBVPQK010000162.1:0-5813 GCF_058197115.1 Bifidobacterium sp. POST2/T3 (B1) | reverse complement strand
AGCAAGATGGCCTCGGCCGGTCCCAACTGGCAGACTGATGCTCATACCCAGATTGTTTGGGGCCTGGGCTATATCCAAGGCCGTTATGGGACTCCCTGTGGTGCTTGGGCTCAATCCCAGGCATCCAACTGGTACTGATCCATTTTCATACAACGCAATCAGGAACTTCCGGTAGGCTGGTTCGGCTTACCGGAAGTTCTTTTTTGACTGAGACGCGACCTGTTCCAATTGCCTGCTGATAATCCGATCGCTAAGCGAGAGAAGGCCTTCACTGCAACCTCTGTATTCCTGAGCTGTGATAAGCTAATTTGGATTGAGCAACATGCACGCTGGTCATGGGGATTGAGTCAGAGATACAGGTGCCACGTTGTATGCGCTGTTGCTTTCGAAGGGGACCGTATGCAATCGTCATATAAGAATCGTGCATGCTGCATCGCTTCTCTCGCAGCCATTATCGTTTTAGGGCTCATATTGGCAAACCTCTCGGGGATTGACCTAGCGCAGGCAGACGCCACCGCATCCCCAACAGCATCGCAAAGCATGAAAAAATTGGGAACGGGAGAGGGTGTGACTCCAGGTATGCCTGGTTCCACTCAAATTCCCTCTAATACTCCCACGCCAACTGCAACTCAAAAGCTGGATTCCTCTATCCAACCAACAACCTCTCCTGCTCTGCCCTCCCCCGCTTCACCAGACTCAGCAAGCCCTGTTCCTTCCACTCGGGCGACAAGCTCCTGCCCAAATAATCAATGTTCGGTCACCTTTGACACGGCCCAAGCTGACACAGCAACTCCTGTCGCACAGATTGTCCCTTCGGGAGGCCTGGCGAAACGACCGACAGCTCCCACCAAGCACGGATGCCTCTTCGACGGCTGGTTTACGGGCCAGGTGGCCTACAACTTCAACCAGCCCGTCACCAGCAACCTGAAGCTGACTGCAAAATGGACAGCCAGCGACGGCCATTGGTCCCTGGCGCCTGCGCACGGAGCCGCGTCGGGAGGTACTGCAGTGACACTGACTCCCCCAGCAACCCGTGGCATCAAATTCTCTCAAATCACATCAGGAGCAACCCATTCCTTGGCGCTTGGGTCGGATGAAAACCTTTACGCCTGGGGTGATAACAGTTCAGGGCAATTGGGCGACGGCACCAACACCCTGCGACGAACACCAGTGAAAATAAACAAGCCGGCCAATACGTCAGCCCAATTCATTTTCAGTACCATTGCCGCTGGTGACCATTCCTCTCTTGCTATAGGTTCTGACGGTAGCCTCTATGCCTGGGGAAACAATGCTCGTGGACAACTTGGCGATGGAACTACCGAAAACAAGTTGACTCCTGTCAAGGTTCCGAAGCCTGCCGGTGTCTCAAATGGATTCACTTGGACCCAAGTAAGCACCCGCTGGGATCACACCCTGGCATTAGGCTCAGATCACAATCTCTATGCCTGGGGATGGAACGGAGACGGACAGCTCGGCAACACCAACATTCCTACAGGCACCGATAATTCTGCTGCGTACAGCAGCAAACCTGTACTTGTCAGCAGGCCAGCAGGAATCACTTTCACTCAGTTAAGTGCTGGACGGTATAACTCCTTTGCCCTAGGCTCAAATAACAACTTGTACGCCTGGGGTTCAAATGTCAGTGGTCGCTTAGGCGACGGGACCGACATTCAGCGATCAACTCCTGTTCAGGTCCGCCAACCCGCCGGCGTTACCTTCTCCCAGTTCAGCGCCGGAGATACATCTTGTTTCGCAATCAGCACGAATGGGGATCTTTACGCTTGGGGATGGAACGGATACGGAAGGCTGGGAGATGGCAGCAATGCAGAAGACAGAAAAACGCCCACTCTAATATCCCCGCCCAACGGAGCATCGTCAGGGTTTACCTGGGTACGAGTCATGACAAGAGACACTCACGTCCTAGCCATTGGCTCGGACGACAATCTCTATTCCTGGGGACGAAACGATCACGGGCAACTAGGTATCAAAGACATAAGCACAGACGGTTCGTACGTCAATAGACCGCACATTGTCGATCAACCAACATCTTCAACTGCCCAGCAATTCACTTGGGCTCAGATCAATGCAGGATGGGAAGAATCGTCTGCATTGGGATCAGATGGAAACCTGTACACCTGGGGATGGAACAACGGCGGACAATTAGGTGATCCAGACGTTCCTATAGGCACGGATAATAGCCAGGCAATGAGGCTGACACCAAGCTTGGCCGCTTTCCCGCTTTCGCCAGATGTTACTGCGGTCAAATTCGACCAAACACTGGGCAGCAATCTCAAAAAAGCAGGTACAAACTGGCAGGTGATGACGCCAGCTCATAGGAAGGGTCGAGTAGATGCGACATCACCTGGAACCTCTATGGTCAGCAGTTCGATGAAATCCTGGATTACACCTATGACCCGCCCATTTATGTCGTCACTTTCGACAAGGCCGACGGCAGCCAGCCCACCAATCAGTCGGTCATCGAGGACCAGACGGCTTCCAGACCGGATCAAGACCCGACCCGACCGGGCTTTTTATTCGACGGCTGGTTCAACGGCGATGCGGCCTACGACTTTTCTTCCCCCGTCAAGGGTCCCACGAAACTGACAGCCCATTGGACGGCAGGCACCGGGCAATGGACCACCTCTCCCAACCAGGGTCCCGACAGCGGTTAGACCAAGGTGACCCTGGTTCCACCTGCAGCGCGGGGCATTAGGTTCAGTCAGGTCAGCGCCGGCGATGATCATTCATTGGCTCTCGGATCGGATGGAAACGTTTATTCTTGGGGTGCCAATAAATACGGACAGCTGGGCGATGGAACCACAACGGACCGCTTGACACCGGTTCAGATTCCCAAACCGACAGGCGTGAACCGGTTCACGCAGATCAGTGCAGGAAAAGCCTTCTCTTTGGCCTTGGATGACCAGGGCCACGTCTGGGCTTGGGGGCTTAACAGCTCCGGGCAGCTGGGCAGCAATGCCGTTGCTACCAATGGCTCATCTGCATACAGCTCCAGCCCGATCCGCGTGCAAGCCCCAAGCGGGATGACGGCAACAAGCTTCAGTCTCACCAGCATCAGCGCAGGAATCACTCACGTCCTCGCCGTAGACGGGCAGGGCAGAGCCTGGGGCTGGGGATCCAATGAGTTCGGCAAACTGGGCGTTCCTGCTAGCACTGTGGCGACGACAGGGATCACTACCAGACCCGTTCAGGTCGCAACCCCGCAAGGCGAGGCAAAAGGATTCCGCTATGCACAGGTCAGTGCGGGCGGTTCGCATTCTCTGGCAACTGACACCCAAGGCCGTGCTTGGGGCTGGGGATCGAACCAGAACGGTGATCTAAGCAATACGAGTGACGTAGCGCTTGATGGCTACACCTCCACACCCGTCCAGGCCAAGCCGGACACCAACCCGACAGGCGGATTCAAGCTTGTTCAGATCATTGCGGGCAGCGGCCACTCCTCCGCTCTTGATGATCTAGGACGCATATGGTCCTGGGGCGGGAACAGCAATGGAGAACTCGGCCTGGGCGACACCACCACGAGGACTGCTCCGTCTCTGGTAGCCATGCCCGCAAACGTCAGCGCCTTCACGCAGTTGACAGGCAGCAGGGCTAGCGGCAATTCACTGGCGCTGGACCAGAACGGCAACATCTGGGGCTGGGGTCAAAACGCATCAGGCATGCTGGGGACCGGAGGCACAGGCAGCCTGAACAAGCCAACCAGAATGGGCAATCCAACAGGCATCGACCACTTCGTCAAGGTCAGCGCCGGCACCGGCCACACCCTAGCCATCGCATCCAACGGCAGCACTATGAGCTGGGGAGACAACGGCCAAGGAAGGCTGGGGAACAATGCGACACAGACGGTCTACTCCCCTGTCAACGTGCTCTTTCCCTTCAGGCTCGGCATCCCGTCCACAGTGCAATTCGGAGGTGTCAATGGAACCAGCCTAAGCTCCACTGGGCAGCAGGATGGCGCCTGGACCGTGTTGACACCAAACCATCAGGCCGGCGACACGACTGTCAGCATCGCTTGGACGCTCAATGGGGCTCCACAATCCAACGATGAGACCAATGCCTTCCGTTTCATCCACT
The DNA here is from genome assembly GCF_058197115.1 of Bifidobacterium sp. POST2/T3 (B1). NCBI lineage: Bacteria > Bacillati > Actinomycetota > Actinomycetes > Bifidobacteriales > Bifidobacteriaceae > Bifidobacterium > Bifidobacterium sp. POST2/T3 (B1). The sequence goes on along the minus strand of NZ_JBVPQK010000162.1, from coordinate 1,721 downwards.
ACGGCGTCCTACCCTTGACCGGAGAGACAGGCATATTAGTCACCATCATGGTCGGCTCGCTGGCCGCAGTCGGTGGCTTGGCCGCCAAACGTCAACGTCTTGAAGCACAAAGCGGACAAGGCGGAAAAGTAGCCGCTCGGCATAAGCACTGACGGTCACGTACGAGCAGGGCCCCGCCACCTATGTAGTGGCGGGGCCCTGCTGTGGTCTCTGTCTCAAACAGTCAGGTCAACATGTCAACAGCATGACGCTAGCTGCACAACTGAACAATGCTTCTGACGAATGCTGCTTGTGGATGTCTTGTGTTTACGAATCTGTGCTTAGAGCACAGCCTGAAGCACGAAGTCCAGGATGAAGAGGGCCGAGACCGCCCAGATGATGGGGTGGACCTCCCTGCCCTTGCGCTTGCAGACCATGGTCAGGCAGTAGGTGATGAAACCGGCGGCCACGCCATAGGAGATGGAATAGGCAAAGCCCATGAAGATGGCCGTGAAGAAGGCCGGAATGGCCTCAGACAGTTCGCCCCACTCAATCTCGGCGAAGGAGCTCATCATCATGCAGCCCACAATGACCAGAACGGGTGCGGTGGCCGCCGATGGCACAGCCGAAATCAGCGGAGCGAAGACGGCGCTGAGTGCAAAGCAGGCGGCGATGACCACCGAGGTCAGTCCGGTTCGCCCACCGGCTGCGATGCCTGCTGCGGACTCTACGTATGTGGTGGTATTGGAGGTGCCGAAGAGAGCGCCGATGGAGGTTGCGGTGGCATCGGCAAACAGGGCCTTGTCCATCTTGGAACTGAAACCACGGCCGTTCTCCAGAGCCTGCTCATCCTCGGCAGAGAAGATGCCTGAGCGCCGGCCGGTGCCCACAAAGGTGCCGATGGTGTCGAAGGTGTCCGAAAGGGAGAAGGCGAAGATGGTCACCAGAACCACTGGCAGCTTGGCCGGGTCAGAGAAGAGCGCTGGGAAGCCCTCCGGACGGAAAATGGCCAGGAAGGTCTGCGGCAGCTGCGACCAGGCCTGGCCCAGATCGACCGACTTGGCCATGTTGGTGACCCCCATGGGGATGCCCAGCAGCGTGACCACGATGATGGCTATGACGAAGGCACCCTTGTTGATGAAAGCCAAGTGGCCTTTGAACTTGAAAATCAGGAGGAAGATGGTCAGCAACAGGCCGATGACGAAGAGAACGACCCCAGGAGTGTTAAAGGTGGTCAGACCAGGGTTGGCTCCTGCCGCCGAAGTCTTGTCGGGGGCGAACTTGATGATGCCCACATTGAGCAGACCAACATAGGCGATGAAGACACCGATGCCGCCGCCGATGGCATGCTGGAGCAGGGGCGGAATGGCCTGGATGATCATCTTGCGCAGCTTGGTGGCCGTGACCAGGATGTTGATCAGGCCGCACAGGAACACCATGCACATGGTCTGTTGCCAGGTGAAGCCCAGCCCTTTGACCACAGTGAAGGTGAAGAAGGCATTCAGTCCAACTCCTGGCGCCACGCCGTAGGGGACGTTGGCCACCAGCGCCATGATCAGGGTGCCGATGATGGCAGCAATCAGAGTGGCGAGAAAGACGGCACCCCAGGGCATGCCCGCCGTGGAAAGCACCGAGGGATTGACCACGATGATATAGGCCATGGCGAAGAAGGTGGTGATGCCTGCTACCACTTCCGTAGAGACTGTGGTATTATTATCCGAAAGCCGAAATAGCTTATGCAT
>NZ_JBVPQK010000161.1:0-5813 GCF_058197115.1 Bifidobacterium sp. POST2/T3 (B1) | reverse complement strand
CTGGGCATGCTCTCCCTGGTCTTCTGGTCCATCACGCTGATTACCACGGTCAAATACGTCCTGGTGGCCATGCGCATCGACAACAAGGGCGAGGGTGGCATCTTCGCCCTGTACACTCTGGTCCGGCACTACGGCAAATGGCTGGCCATCCCTGCCATGGTCGGCGGCGCAGCTTTCCTGGCTGACTCGGTGCTGACCCCGGCGGTCTCCATATCCTCGGCAGTCGAAGGCCTCAAGACCATCCCCGTCCTGACTCCGATTTTCCGTGAAAACGGAAATCTGACCATGGTCATCACCTTCGTGATCATCCTGATCCTGTTTGCGGTCCAGTCGCGTGGAACCGAGCGGATCGGCAAGGTCTTCGGCAGCGTGGTCATGGTCTGGTTCGCCTTCCTGGCCCTGATCGGCATCTACTGCATCGGCAACGACTGGTCCATCTTCGAGGCCCTGAATCCGGTCTACGGCATCCGCTTCCTCTTCAGCCCGCAGAATCCGGTGGGTCTGACCATCATGGGCACGGTCTTTCTGTCGACCACGGGAGCCGAGGCTCTTTATTCTGATATGGGCCACGTGGGCCGTGGCAACATCTATGCCACCTGGCCCTTCATCAACGTCGCCCTGGTCTTCAATTACTTCGGCCAGGGGGCCTGGATCCTGCGCAACAGCGACAATAAGGCACTGCAGGGTGTGGACGGGCTCAACCCCTTCTTCCAGATGATGCCCACCACCGTGCGCTACGTGGCGGTGCTTCTGTCGGTGACGGCTGGTGTCATCGCCTCGCAGGCCCTCATCACGGGCGCCTTCACCATGGTCTCGGAGGCCACCGGACTCAACTGGATGCCCCACCTGCAGGTGCGCTACCCAGCGCGTACCCGCGGCCAGCTCTACATCCCCACCATCAACTGGGTCCTGTGCGTGGCCACGCTGACCGTGCTGGCCATCTTCAAGGATTCCGAACATATCTCGGCCGCCTACGGACTGGCCCTGACGGTGACCATGATCACCACAACCGTCCTGCTGGCCGACTACATCTGGCACGACGGCAAGCGGGCGCTCTCCCTGCTCTTCGCCCTGGTCTTCCTGGCCATCCAGATCCTCTTCTTCATGGCCTCCATGGCCAAGTTCATGCATGGCGGCTGGTTCACCATGCTGCTGACCGCGGCCATCCTCTATATCATGTACACCTGGGATGTGGGCACCAAGGTGGAGCGCTCGCAACGGCGGCATATGACAGCCAAGGAGTGCCTGCCCGCCCTGGAGATGCTCCATAACGACTTCCGTGTCCCCTACTATGCGGACAACCTGGTCTATCTGACCTCGGACGCGGAGATGCGACGGCTGGACACCGACATCTTCTTCTCCATCTTCGCCAACCGGCCCAAGCGGGCCCGGGCCTGGTGGGCCGTCTCGGTCCAGACCACGGACGCCCCCTACACCCGCAAGTATTCGGTGGAGAACTTCGGCACCAACTATCTCTTCCGTGTGCGCATGAGGCTGGGCTTCAAGGTGGATCAGAACGTGGCTACCTACCTGCACCAGATCATGCACGAACTGATCGACAGCGGCGAACTACCCAAGCAGCCCTCCATCTACCCCAAGGTGGACGAGGATCCACAGATCGGTACAGTCACCTATGTACTGGTCCACAAGGCCCTGATGCCTGAGTCCAAGATCGATTCTCGTGGTGCCTTCTCGCTGAAGGTCAAGTACGCCATCCGCAAGGTGGCGGGCTCGCCGATCAAGTGGTTCGGCCTGGCTCCCTACAACCCCATCGTGGAAGTGCAGCCCCTGTTCGTCTCCACCCGGGCGGTTCCCAAGCTGACGCGCGTAGTCCTGCCAACTCGCAAGATCAAGGGCGGCAAGCGCCACAAGGGCTGAGTGAGTGGAATCTCACCCTATGGAGCTTGGCCCAAATCGGGTCCGGGCCATAGAATTGACGGCATGGAACCTGGTGCCCGGCCTTTCCGGGCTACCGTCGAAAGGTGATGTGATGACACAAGCTCAAGCCAATATCGGAGTCGTGGGTCTGGCCGCCATGGGCGCCAGTCTGTCCAGGAACCTGGCGCGGCACGGCAATACCGTAGCGGTCTACAACCGCCACTATTCGCGCACCGAGACCCTGATTCACGATCATGGCCAAGAGGGCCAGTTTGTTCCGGCAAAGACGCTGCAGGAGTTCGTGGCCTCGCTGACCAAGCCTCGCACGGCCATCATCATGGTCAAGGCCGGGGACCCCACCGACCAGATGATCAATGACCTGGCCGACCTGATGGAGCCGGGAGACATCATCGTCGATGCCGGCAATGCCTACTTCAAAGACACCATCCGCCGGGAGAAGGCCATCCGGGCCCGTGGGCTGCACTTCGTAGGCTGCGGCGTCTCCGGCGGCGAGCAGGGCGCACTCTTGGGGCCCTCCATGATGCCTGGCGGGACCGATGAGTCCTGGAAGACCCTGGGACCCATCCTGGAGTCCATTGCCGCCAAGGTCGATGGCGAACCCTGCGTCACCCACATCGGCACTGACGGCGCGGGCCACTTCGTCAAGATGGTCCACAATGGCATCGAATATGCCGATATGCAGGTGATCGCCGAGTCCTATGACCTGATGCGTCGCGGTCTGGGCATGGAACCCGAGGCTATCGCCCAGGTCTTCGAGGAGTGGAACCAGGGGGATCTTAATTCCTACCTGGTGCAGATCACTGCCGAGGTGCTCCATCACACCGACGCCACGACTGGCAAGCCCTTCATCGACATCGTCACCGACCAGGCCGGCATGAAGGGTACCGGCACCTGGACCGTGCAGACCGCGCTGGATCTTGCCGTGCCCGTGACCGGCATCGGCGAGGCGGTCTTCGCTCGCGGACTTTCTTCTTCGCCCGAGCTGCGCAGCCAGGCTGCCCAGGAGGGCCTGAAGGGTCCGCAGCCCAAGGCTGTCATGGCTGATCTGGCCGCCGACCCCGAGGCCCGCAAGTCCTTCATCGAGGACATTCGCCAGGCCCTCTATGCTTCCAAGATCGTGGCCTACGCCCAGGGATTCAACGAGATGCAGGAGGGAGCCCGTGTCTATGGCTGGAAGCTGGACATGGGTGCCATCGCCCGCATCTGGCGCGGCGGCTGCATCATCCGGGCCAAGTTCCTGAACCGAATCTCCGATGCTTACGCCTCTGGCCGTGAGCCGGGCTCCCTGCTCTTCGATCCCTTCTTCAAGCAGGCGGTCGAGCAGGCCCAGGACTCCTGGCGGCGTGTCGTGGCCCGCGCCACCCAGGCCGGTATCCCCATCCCCGTCTTCGCCAGCTCTCTGTCCTACTACGACGGGCTGCGTTCCGATAGGCTCCCCGCCGCCCTGATCCAGGGCCAGCGTGACCTCTTCGGCGCCCACACCTATGGGCGCGTAGATCAGCCAGGCGCCTTCCACACCCTCTGGGCCGAGGACAAGTCCGAGATCAAGCAGGACTGAGCTTCTCGCCAGAATCGCAAGGGTCCGCACAGTCGCTAGGACGGCAGCGCGGACCCTTTAGTCTTCCGGTCAGCGGATCTTGGCTGTGGATTCCCGGACCACCAGCCGGTATGCGGCAGTCGTCCGAGTGGGAGGACGATCATCGTCCTCGCCCTGCAGACGGGCCAGGAGGGCATCCACCGCCTTGCGGGCCAGGTCCTCCTTGTCGGTGCTGATGGTGGTCAGCGAAGGGATATAGGATTCTCCCTCCTGGATGCCGTCGAATCCCATGACGGCAAGGTCCCGGGGGACCTCCACGCCGCATTCGTGCAGTCCTCGGATCAGGCCCAGGGCCAGGGAGTCGGTCATGCAGAAGATGCCGTCGAAGGGCAGGCCGGACGTGTCCGCCAGATGATGGCCCAGGTCGCGGGCCATTTCCCCGTCCCAGCGGTCCAAGGGCAGGAAGTCTTTAGGCCGGGCCGCGATTCCGGCGGCTGTCAGGGCCTTGAGGCAGCCGGCCACCCTGCGGCCGCGGACCGAGTGCCGTTGGACCGGATCGGTGCTGGCCGTCATGTCGGCACCCACCACGCCTATTCGTCGGCATCCGCAATCCAGCAGATGCTGCACAGCCATAGCAGCTCCCTCGAATCCGGCCGTCATGACCGAGTCGAAGACCGGCTCGGCTGAGGGGTCGTCCAGCAGGACCAAAGGCTTGCCGTCGGCCAGCTCCTCCATCTCCTCATTGGTGATGCTGCCTGGACTGAAGATGGTGCCGTCGCAGAGCTGGCTGGTCACATGTCGCAGGATGGAGACCTCGTCCTGTTTGGAGTTGGAGGTCTGCTGGATGATGGCCTGCATGCCGTGGGCGTTTATCTGCCGGGAGATGGCCGCGCTCATCTGCGCGGGGTAAGGCTTGTCCAGCTCGAAGATGGCCACGCCGATGATGCCGCTCTTGCCTGAGCGCAGGCTTCTGGCCGACAGGTTGGCCGAGTAGCGGAGCTTGTGGGCGGCAAGCAGGACCCTGCGCCTGGTGTCATCCGCTATGCGTGTATCGCCTCGAAGGGCATAGGAAGCAGTGGCCCGAGAGACCTGCGCCTCCTTGGCCACGTCGCTCATCGTCACCATCTCGCACCTTTCCCGGGGTTCAGCCATTATCTTAGGCATGTGGGTGGCCTTATCAATATATAATTGACACGATTCAATCGACGTGCTATACCATATCTTGACAGCAGTTGAATCGTGTCAATTCCCGGGTCTCGACGTTGAACAGCCCGGACGGATGTTCAGAGGATTGATTGCAAGGAGGAGTCATGAAGCTGAAGCGAGCATGGAAGGGCATAGCTGCGGCGCTGGGGGTCGGCATGTTGGTGTCGGCCATGGGTGCCTGCGGGGCTGGTGGCGCTGACGGGTCCAAGACTACGCTGACCTTCCTGTCATGGAACAACGAACAGGTGATGAGGCCATATATCGACCAATTCGAGCAACAGAACCCAGGGGTCAAGGTGGACTTCAGCTACTCGCCGCCGACCCCCGAGTACATCCAGACCCTCCAGACCCGGCTGGTCGGCAATCAGGCCCCGGATGTGTTCATCATCACCTCCGAGAACAAGGCTGACCTGATCAAGAACGGCTACGTGCGGGACCTGACCAATGAGCCCTTCATGCGCAACATCTCTCAGGCCAACAAGGACTTCGTCAGCCATCAGGGCAAGGTCTACGGCATGTCCGTGTCCTCCTGGGCCTCCGGCATTGTCTACAACAAGGACCTGCTGGCCAAAGCGGGCGCCAAGGAGGTTCCGGATACCTGGGACGGGTTCCTGCAGCTGTGCAAGAAGCTCAAAGCCGCCGGGGTCACGCCCTTTCTGGAGACCATCGCCGATGGCCCCAGCAGGATCCCCGACGCCTTCATGGGCTCGCAGTTCGACAGGGACAAGGTCGATGTGACCAGCCTGATTGACCGCCGTCCGCAGAGGCCGGGCAGCGACCAGCGCGAGGCGGCTGCAGCCTGGATGAAGCTCTACGACCAAGGTTTGGTCACCCGTGACACGGTCGGCATCAGCGGCGACGACATGAAGACCCAGTTCATCAACGGCCAGGTAGCCATGATCTGCACCGGCCCCTGGGACCTGCCATCCATCGGCCAGGCTGGGCTCAAGTATGGCATGGCGCCCATGCCGCTCATGGAGAAGGGCATGGTCAACTACGCCCAGGGATCGCCATCGCCTGCCTACGCCATCTACTCCCACCTCAACGGCGACAAGCTCAAGGCGGCCCAGAAGTTCCTGACTTTCATGGATGGCCACTGGGCCCTGCAGCGTTCGGCCGACAACGGGGATGCCATCACCGTCCAGGGGTTCAAGGCCAAGGTCAAGCCCGA
>NZ_JBVPQK010000160.1:0-5822 GCF_058197115.1 Bifidobacterium sp. POST2/T3 (B1) | reverse complement strand
CTGCGCCGCGGCATCGAGAAGGCTGCTGACGCCATCGTCAAGGAACTCGTGGCCCAGTCCAAGGAAGTCGAGACCAAAGACCAGATTGCTGCCACTGCCACCATTTCTGCAGGCGACCCCGAGATCGGCAATGAGATCGCCGAGGCTCTGGACAAGGTCGGCCAGGACGGCGTGGTCACCGTCGAGGACAACAACCGCTTCGGCCTGGACCTGGAGTTCACCGAGGGCATGCGCTTCGACAAGGGCTACATCGCTCCCTATTTCGTCACCAACAACGATGACCAGACCGCCGTTCTGGATGATCCTTACATTCTGCTGACCTCGGGCAAGGTCTCCAGCCAGCAGGACGTGGTCCACATCGCCGAGCTGGTCATGAAGACCGGCAAGCCCTTGCTGATCGTCGCTGAGGATGTGGATGGCGAGGCGCTGCCCACCCTGATCCTCAACAAGATCCGCGGCACCTTCAACTCCTGCGCTGTCAAGGCTCCTGGCTTCGGCGACCGTCGCAAGGCCATGCTGCAGGATATGGCTATCCTGACCGGCGCACAGGTGGTTTCCGATGAGCTTGGTCTCAAGCTGGACTCCATCGACATGAGCGTGCTGGGCACCGCCAAGAAGGTCATCGTCTCCAAGGATGAGACCACCATCGTTTCCGGTGGCGGTTCCAAGGACGAGGTCTCCGCCCGCGTGGGTCAGATCCGCACCGAGATCGAGAACACCGATTCCGACTATGATCGCGAGAAGCTGCAGGAGCGGCTGGCCAAGCTGGCCGGCGGCGTTGCCGTCATCAAGGTCGGCGCAGCTACCGAGGTCGAGGCCAAGGAGCGTAAGCACCGCATCGAGGATGCTGTCCGTAACGCCAAGGCCGCCATCGAAGAGGGCCTGCTGCCCGGAGGCGGCGTGGCTCTGGTTCAGGCCGCTGCCAAGGCTGAGAAGGATGTCAAGCTGGATGGTGATGAATCCACCGGCGCATCCATCGTCTTCCGCGCCATCGAGGCCCCCATCAAGCAGATCGCTGAGAACAGCGGAGTCTCCGGTGACGTGGTCATCAACAAGGTCCGTTCGCTGCCTGCTGGCCAGGGCTTCAACGCAGCCAACAACGAGTATCAGGACCTGCTGGAGGCCGGCGTGGCCGACCCCGTCAAGGTGACCCGTTCCGCGCTGCAGAATGCAGCCTCAATCGCCGGGCTCTTCCTGACCACCGAGGCTGTCGTGGCCAACAAGCCTGAGCCTCCGGCACCTGCCGCCGCTCAGCCTCAGGGCGACATGGGCTACTGATCCTTGAGGTTCGGCTGGGCTTTTCGGCTGAACCTAGTGATCGCCAAGGACAGGGACCTGCGCATCGGGATATGGTGCGCAGGCCCCTGTCTCTTTTATGGTCTGTCTTTCCATATGCTTGCCAGATCTGGACCCGATATGCCGTGGTCAAATAGTTTTGAGCTGCCAGCACATAGGTCCGGTGCTCAGGCTCCGGCGAAGAGGCGTGTGGCCTGGGCTTCGGTATCTGCATAAAGAGCCGAAGCTTGGGTTAATGCCGCCTGGATGCCTTCAAGTGCTTGTTCCATCTGGGCTTGCGAGGCGCGCCACTGCTGGGCCACTGTGGCGAATTGGCTGGCCGCCGAGCCCTGCCAGACGCTTTGGAGATTGTCCAGGTTGGTGTACATTCCCGCCACGGCATCTCTGATGGCCCCTATTGAGCCGCTGACTGCGCCGGAGGCTGTCTGTATCTGGTCTGAATCAACTTGGAACCGTGTCATGGTTGTCCTTTCCGTGAATGGCGGTGATGGTGGGGGAGTCCGATGCCGTCAGCCGCTACTGTGGACACTATGACAGTGTTCACGCGGTTGCCCCGTCTACGGACCCATGTGGTCGAACGAGTCTTCCTCCACAAGGCGAGTCCAGGCTGCGCTCCGGCCATGAGGCGGGTTCTGGCTTTCCTGCTCTTGATGGTTTTGATTACAGGCGCCCTTGGACCGACCAGGGTCTTTGCCGATGAGCCTCAGACTGGGGCCGGAACCATGACCGACACGATCACTGATCCACAGAATCTGCTGGGTTCTGATGTGGGATCCGTCAAGGATGCGATCAAGGAGACTGCAGAACAAACAGGAGTATCGGTCCGACTGCTCTACTTGCCGCATTTCTATGAGGGTGTCAAGCCGGAGATCTGGGCATCCCGGGTGCTCGAATCAATGAATCCTGCCCAGGACACGGTTATGCTGGCCGTGGCCTCTCAGGACGGCAAATTAGTCGTGGCAGTCTCCAGCAACTCGCAGGCCTGGCTCAAGGACCAATCCAGCGTGGATCAGCTCTCGCAGGCTGCTCTGGAGCCGGTCACCAAAAGCCGCAATCCTGACTGGGTGGGCTCGGCTAAAGCCATGATGACCCAAGTGGAGACTCTTGAGCAGAACCACCGGCATCACCGGATCATGATCATCGCTCTTTCGGTAACGTTTGTGGTCCTGGTTATTCTGGGCGTAGCCGTTACGATTTGGTGGCGTCGCAGCAGCCGAAGCGGGGCTCATCATCGCAGGTCCAGTTCGGCGAAGGAGCAATCACGCCCAACAGAGACGGTCAGCGAACTTTCAGATAATACCCAGAAAGAGGCGGCAAGCTGAAGCCATGAGCAAACCGACGCAAGCACAACTGGTCGTGGTCGACGACGAACCGTCCATCAGGGATCTGCTGGTGGCTTCCCTACATTTTGCGGGCTTTGCGGTTGAGACCGCGGCGTCCGGCTCTGAGGCCATTCAGGTCATTGAGCGCATCCAGCCCGATTTGATTGTCCTGGATGTCATGCTGCCTGACATCGATGGGTTCACAGTCACCTCCCGTATCCGCCAGGAGGGAATCGAAGCGCCGGTGCTCTTTCTGACCGCCAGGGATGACACCCAAGACAAGGTCATGGGGCTGACTGTGGGTGGCGACGATTATGTGACCAAACCCTTCAGCCTGGAGGAGGTTGTGGCCAGAATCAAGGCTATACTGCGCAGAACCCGCGAGCACCAGGAGGATGACCCGATCATCCGCGTGGGTGATCTGGAGATCAACGAGGATTCCCACGATGTCACCAGGGCTGGCCGACCGATTGACCTGAGCCCGACCGAATACAAGCTGCTGCGCTACCTGATGGACAATGAGGGTCGCGTGCTCAGCAAGGCCCAGATTCTGGACCATGTCTGGCAATACGACTGGGGCGGTGATGCGGCCATCGTGGAATCTTATATCTCCTACCTGCGCAAGAAGGTGGATGGCATCACTGTCAGCGATGGGCACGGCGGTGAGCGCAAGGTCACCCCGCTGATCGAGACCAAGCGAGGAATCGGTTACATGATTCGGGCCCCTAGGCAGAACGCGTCGGATGGCGGCGATGGTGACTAGTCCCCAGAGTCCGACCCCTGAGACAGGACAATCGGCTGTTCCCGATTCGAGGTCGGCCGACAGGTCCAGGTCGTTCAAGGGTTCGGACTCCGGCAGGGGAGCCGATTCCGGCAAGCCGAGGGGCAGGTCCATGCCCAGGTCGCCTCTGGCTGCGATTCCCCTAAGTACCAAACTTGTGGCCAGCATGCTCATCCTGCTCATCGTGGGTACGGTGGGCGTCTCTGTAGCCATCTGCCAGATGGCTGACGACTATCTGATGAAACGTACGGACTCCCAGCTGATTCGCCAGGCCAATCTGGGCATCCGCAACGCCACGCTTTTGCGCCAGGAGGATCTGAGCAAGAACGGCCTGGGTCCCACCGACTACTTCCTGCAGATTCGTGACGACGACCTGCACATCATTTCGGACGACCTCAATCCCATGCAGGTCAACGGGGTCATCTCCCGCCCGCGTCTGCCCGCCGACGGCAGCCTGGGTTCGATACCCCTTGGCCAGCCGACCACGGTACCTGCATATGTGCGGGTCTCCAAACAAGCCTCGCCCGACCGCGACACCATGAAGCGAGCCCGGGCCTCATGGCGTGTGGTGGCCATGCAGTGGAAGCTGCGCAATGATCTGGACGGTTCCGAAATCAGTGGTGTGCTCTTCATCGGTCTGTCCATGAGCGACCAGGATGAGGCCGTGCATGATTTGACGGCTTTCTGCATGATCATTTCCGTCGTAGTGGTCCTTCTGGGAGGAGTCATCTCGGTCCTGCTGATTCAGTCCACTCTGGTTCCCCTCAAGCGCATCGAGAAGACTGCTGCAAAGATAGCGGCCGGCGACCTTTCCCAACGCATTCCCAGCTTCCCGGAGAATACCGAAGTGGGTTCCCTGGCGGCATCCCTCAATGCTATGCTGGCGCGAATCGAGCATTCCTTCGACGAGCAGCGCCAGACCACTGAAAAGATGAAGCAGTTCGTTTCGGACGCCAGTCACGAGCTGCGCACTCCTCTGGCCGCCATCCACGGCTATGCAGAGCTCTACAGGATGCAGCGCGATTATCCAGGGGCTTTGGAGCGTGCCGACAAATCCATCCAGCACATCGAGGATTCTTCCACCAGGATGACGGTCCTGGTCACGGATCTGCTTTCGCTTGCTCGCCTGGATGAGGGCAGGGGCATTGACCCGACCCTGTCGGTCGATCTGACCGGTCTGGTGCGAGACGGAGTGGACGACTTGCATGCCCTGGATCTGGGAAGAGAGGTGGCTACCGGAAGGGTTTGCCTGCATACCGAGGATCAGCCTGCTCCCCAGGAGATGCCAGCCACAGCCAGTAAGGGACTGTCAGGCCTCAAGGGACGCAACAAGGAGAAAATCACCGTGGGCGGGCACCTGGGTCCATCGGTCAGCTTGGATATCCAGGAAGGACCCTTGCCCTCGGTACAGGTGACAGGCGACCCCAGCCGCCTTCGTCAGGTGATTACCAACATCGTGGGCAATATCCACCGCTACACTCCGTCTGATTCGCCGGTCCAGGTGGGATTGGGTCTGGTCAAGGCGACCATCGCTCCAGCGGATCTGACCAGGTTGGATGCCACTGAGTCCTCGCTGGGACACCTGACCGAGGCGATCCAGGTGGCAGAAAACAGCCATGTGGGCACCGACTATGCCATCATCCGCGTGGTTGACCATGGACCTGGTGTCCCGAAGGAATCTAGGTCCAGGCTCTTCGAGCGCTTCTACACGGCTGACCCGTCCAGAGCTCGGGAGAAAGGCGGCACGGGGCTTGGACTGGCCATTGTCCAGTCCATTGTCAAGGCCCATCAGGGATTCATCTGCGCGTCGCAGACCCCGGGGGGCGGCTTGACTTTCACCATCGTCATACCCCAGGGTGTCAGGCGGGATCAGGAGGGCGCCGAGGATCAAGCCAATCCTGCTGCCAGCCGTCCCGTACGCCTATGACAAGATGGGTCGTGCTGCCCCTTCCGGTCAGGTAGACTGATTTCGGATATACCTGTTCAAGAAGCAATGTAAGGAAGTGGCAGAGCATGCCCAGCGGGAGAGTACGGTGGTACGACGCCAAGCGGGGGTTCGGGTTCATCACGGATGAACAAGGTGGGGATGTCTTCCTGCCCTCATCAGCCCTACCTGCTGGAGTATCCACTATACGCAAGGGATCCCGGGTAGAGTTCTCGGTGGCTGAGGGCCGCAAGGGCCCCCAGGCCCTGGATCTGAAGCTGGTGGGGCCGACCCCCTCCATCCTGCGCGCCAAACGACCCGATCCGGACGATATGGCCGCCATCGTGGAGGATTTGATCAAGCTGCTCGACTCGGCTGGCAATGGCCTGCGTCGGCACCACTATCCAGGTCGGGCCGAATCCGCCAAGCTGGCCACCCTTCTGAGGGCTGTGGCCGATGACTTTGATGTGCCGGACTGAGTGGACGGCGAGAAGAATCC
>NZ_JBVPQK010000159.1:0-5833 GCF_058197115.1 Bifidobacterium sp. POST2/T3 (B1) | reverse complement strand
TAGGTGATCTGCTGGGCGATCTGGTCATGCTGGTCTTCCTCTTCGGCACCCGTGGCCAGGACCTGCTCGGCCGCGGCACCAACCCGGTGCGGTACAAGGCTCATACCAATCCCGGTCCGGCCGTGCTTATCGGGGCCATCCTGCTAATTATGCTGGCCAGCAGCATCGAGACGGGCTTCACCTGGGTGGTCAACCAGGGATCCCAGGCCTTGGGGCTGGTCTACCATTCCACCACTTCCCAGATCGCTGCGGGCCAGCACGGGTTCCTGTCGCCCTTGGATACGGCTATCCTGGTCCCTGTTGTCGAGGAGTTTTTGCTGCGCGGCGTGGTCATGGGCAGGCTCAGACCCTACGGGCGAATCTTTGCCATCGTCACCTCCTCCTTTATCTTCGCCTGCCTGCACGGGGACATCACCCAGAGTCTATTCACCTTCTTGCTGGGCCTGGTTCTGGGTTTCATCGCCATGGAATACTCCATCCTCTGGTCCATGGCTCTGCATATCTTCAACAACCTGGTCCTTGCTGACGCCATGATGTGGCTGACCCAGACGGTGCCGGCCCGCACCGGCACGATGATCAACCAGGGTATGACCCTTCTGGGCCTGGTTGGCGGACTGGTCGTCCTCTGGCTGATTCGGGGACAGCTGGCAGACTACCTGCGCGCCAATCGCTCACGCCCCGGAACCTATAAGGGCTGGATCTCCCTCGGGCTGGCTGTCCTGGTGGTCCTGGCCGTGGTCAATGCAGCCCAGCGCTTCTCTCTGGCTTGACAGTGCAGTTGTCCACATCCTCCACCAGGCGAACCCTTGATGACTGATTCCCGCTATGCTGGATGCAGGGATGCAGATACATCCGCATGAAAGGAAGCAAGGACAGACCGTATGACATCAGCACTGACACCACTGGATCAGACCCGTTTGGAGGGCCTGCGCACCGCCTTCGATGAGCGCGAGGCCAACCACGTCGCCATGAACGCCGTCACTCAGGTAGGCATTGACGAAGTGGCCCACAACTATAATCGCTCACGCTTGCTCCAGCACAGATTTTCGGTCAGCATCGACAATGGCACGGTCACCTCGCAGGCGCACTCCGGCCGTTGCTGGCTCTTCAGCTCGCTGAATGTAGCCCGATTCGTGGCCCGCAAGGCTTTGAACATTGATGGCGAAAGCACCGCCAACCCCATGGGCGACTTCGAGCTGTCCCAGAACTATGCCATGTACTACGACAAGCTTGAGCGCGTCAACTACTTCCTGCGTGACGTGGCGGCTCTGGTGCGCGTCGGCGAGCCCGTGGACTCCCAGCTTATGCGCTTCCTGATGGGCGATGTGATGGGAGATGGCGGTCAGTGGATCATGGCCATGAACATCTATAAGAAGTACGGCGCAGTGCCCAAGCAGTACTATCCCGAGACCGCCTCCTCCCAGAACACCAGCCAGATGAACGATCAGCTGCGTCGTCTGCTTCACCAGGCCACGGCTCACATGGTGGCCAACCCGGACGGCATCGACGAGATCATCGACCGGACCCTGGAGGCCGGTCACCGTATTCTGACCATTCACCTGGGCACTCCGCCCACCAGCTTCGACTGGGAGTGGACCGACAAGGACGGCGTCTTCCACCGTGATGGGCGGATCACCCCGCAGGAGTTCTGGAAGCGCTACGTGAATGCCGGGCTTGAGGACTATGTCTGCCTGGTCGACGATCCACGCCCCGAGCATCCCAAGGGCCGCAAGATCGGCATCGAGCACCTGGGCAACGTGGCTGGCGGCGATCCCACCGAGTATCTGAACGTTCCTGTAGAGGTCATGAAGGACTGCGCCCGTCGTCTGATGAGCGAGCAGGGCCTGCCAGTCTGGTTCGGCGCCGACTGCCATCCCATGATGGACCGCAAGGCCGGTCAGTGGGCCACCGACCTGTTCGAGTACGGCCGGGTCTACGGAGTGGACTTCGACATGGACAAGGAGCAGCGGGTACGCTTCGGCGACTCGGCCCAGAACCACGCCATGGCATTCGTGGGCGTGGACGTGGCCGATGACGGCCGGACCACCAACCGCTGGCGGGTGGAGAACTCCTGGGGCGCTGACATTGCCAACAAGGGTTACTTCACCATGAGCGACGACTGGTTCAGCGAGTATGTCTACGAGGTGGCTGTGCCCAAGTCCATGCTATCTGACGGGTATCGTCAGGCTTTTGATCAGGAGGCCATCATGCTGCCCGTCTGGGATCCCATGGGTGCCTTGGCCTGAGCAGCAGCACTAAATTCATCCACTTTTATCCATCAAACTGTTCGTTCCCGTGGTCTATATGGATCGCGGGAACGGACTGTCCGCATTGGCCCGGATGCGGGCGGTCATGAGGAATTTGGGCAGGATCGTCGCAGTACGACAGAGAGGAGAGCGACCGTGGCATTCGTCAAGGAACCGGATATCATCCCGGAAGAGGAGCGGCAGTATTTTGCCGATACGGCCGTCTTTCCCGAGACAGTGGATGTCAACATTCGTCAGTTGGATCCAATCCCGGCCCCCAGGGTCTTTCTGCGCTCGCGGCCCCTGGATTCGAAGCGTATGGAGCTGGTCCGGGATTCCCGCCAGGCCATCCGGGACGTTCTGCATGGTCGGGACGACCGGCTGCTGGTCATCACCGGTCCCTGCTCCATCCACGACCCGGAAGCTGCTCTGGAGTACGCCCGTCGGCTGTCGGCAGTCAATGAGCGGTTGAAGGATCGGCTGCTGATTGTCATGCGGGTCTACTTCGAGAAGCCTCGGACTACGGTCGGCTGGAAGGGGCTGATCAACGACCCCGACCTGGATGGAACATTCAACATCCGCAAGGGGATTCGCCTGGCCCGCCAGGTGCTCTGGCAGGTTCTGGGTCAGGGGATTCCGGCGGCCACAGAGTGGCTGGACCCCATCACCCCGCAGTATCTTTCCGACGCGGTCAGCTGGGGGGCCGTCGGTGCTCGGAACACGGAGAGCCAGGTTCACAGGGAGCTGGCCAGCGGCATGTCCATGCCCATGGGCTTCAAGAACTCGACCGAGGGAAGTGTAGAGGCTGCGGTCGATTCCTGTCTGGCTGCGGCATCCGAACATCACTTCCTGTCCATCAACCTGGACGGCCATGTCATCGCTGCCGAGACCAGAGGCAACCCCGACTGCCACATAATTCTTCGTGGTTCCAGTCATGGCCCCAATTACGATGCGGAATCCGTCCGGTCCGCCCTGGAGGTCATGCATCAAGCACCGCTGGGCCCTGGTGCCTGCCGCGGTCTGATTGTGGACGCAGCTCATGGCAACTGCGGTAAGGACCCCGTGCGTGAGGCCCTGGTGGTCGAGGAGCTGGCAGACCGTCTCGCCAAGGGTGAGCAGGGCTTGTCGGGCATCATGATGGAGAGTTTTCTTGAGGGTGGTCACCAGAAACCGGCTCCGCTAAATCAGCTGGTTTTCGGCCGGTCTGTCACCGATGCCTGCATCTCCTGGGACAGGACCGAGGAACTGTTGCAGATCCTGGCCGATGCTGTGCAAGTCCGTCGGGAAAGGATGAAGGCATGAGTGGGATGAAGGATGAGCCACAGGAGCCTCTGCACCGACCCAGCAAGGCCTACGAGGTTGAACTGGTGCACAAGGCGCTGGCGGCCGGCGTCAACCCATTGCAGTCGGGGAACCTACCCAGGTGGGAGGACGAGGTAGGCATAGGTCGGATCGTCAACAGGCGAGTCTTTGAGCTTGATCGCCTGCCTTCGCCCGCGCAGATGCTGACCCGATACCCCTTGGATGGACCGGCCAAGGACCTGGTCATCCGCTCTCGGCAGGAGATTGTGGACTGTCTGCATGGGCGGGACGACCGGTTGCTGGTCATTGTGGGTCCTTGTTCCATCCACGACCCGGATGCCGCGCTGGACTATGCTCGTCGTCTGTCGGCAGTCAATGAGCGGTTGAAGGATCGGCTGCTAATTGTCATGCGGGTCTACTTCGAGAAGCCACGGACTACGGTCGGCTGGAAGGGGCTAATCAACGACCCCGACCTGGATGGCAGCCACAACATTCAGAAGGGCTTGGTCCTGGCACGGCGTATCCTGCTGGGTGTGCTGGAGACCGGGCTTCCGGCGGCCACGGAATTTCTTGAGCCCACATCGCCCCAGTACATTTCTGACGCGGTCAGCTGGGGGGCCATCGGTGCTCGGAACACGGAGAGCCAGGTTCACAGGGAGCTGGCCAGTGGCATGTCGATGCCCATCGGCTTTAAGAACGCTACGGACGGCAGCGTGGACGTGGCCATCGACTCCTGCTTTGCGGCCTCTCAGCGTCATACCTTCTTCGGGATAGATCACGAGGGTCAGGCCGCAGCCGTCGCGACCATGGGCAACCCCGACTGCCATCTGGTCCTTCGCGGTTCCAAGTCCGGCCCCAACTACGATCAGGACTCGGTGCGGGCGGCCCTTGCCGTGCTGCGCCAGCGCATGCCCAAGGATAGCGCGGCTGCCCACGGGCTGCTCATCGATGCCTCCCATGGCAATTCTGGCAAGGATGAGCGGCGCCAGATCCAGGTTGTCCATGAGTTGGCCCAGCGGATAGGCGACGGCGAGGAGGGCTTTACCGGGCTGATGATGGAGAGTTTCATACGTGGAGGCAATCAGAAGCCGGCCCCGCTGGACCAACTGGTCTACGGGTGCTCGATCACTGACCGCTGCATCTCTTGGCCTGATACTCAAGATCTGCTGGAAGAGTTGGCGGGGGCAGTGGACCGTCGTCGCAGCACGGCTCGTTGACTTACAGCCTGCAGTAGGCTGGTCGGGCCGCGGTCGCGGGTGAAATCATGGATAAGGAGTCAGGCATGAGCGAAACGGATGGTTCCCTGGAGGGCGAAGATCGACGGCCGGTTGCCGTCATAGGAGCCATGGATGAGGAGGTGGCCCTGATTGGCCGAGGCCTGGAGCAGGTCGATCAGGATCCCCATGCCGGTGATGCCGGTCTGAAGGTTATATGCGGCACCCTTGATGGGTCGCACGGCCCTGTTCGGTTGGCTGCCACCGTGGGTGGCATGGGCACTGTCAATATTGCCGCCACCACGCAATATCTGATCGATGCCCTCCATCCCAAGGTTGTCATCTTCTCCGGCATTGCCGGCAACCTGAACAAGGACCTGCACATCAATGACGTGGTCCTTGGAGGTACCCTGCGCTATCTGGATACCGACATGCGATTGGTGGCCCAATCGGCCCCCGGCATGGAGGAGTTCCACTCGGACCCTCACCTGTTGGATCTGGCTGATCGGGCCTTGGATGCCATGGGGATCAAGCACATCGTCGGCACCATTGCAACCGGCAACTACTTTGTGGACAGCCCGGAGAAGATCGCACAGGTCAAGGAGCAGACTGGGGCCGATGCGGTCGAGATGGAGGGTGCGGCCGTCTGTCACGTGGCGGCCCGCAACAAGGTTCCGGCTCTGGTCATCCGCGCTCTGAGCGACAACGCCGACACCGACTACGAGGTTTTCCGGGAGTTTGACATATCCAAATATGCCGACACAGCTGCCAAATTGGTGCTGGGCATCGTACGCGAGCTCTGAGTGCAGATCAACAGGAGCGCTTGGCCGAGTGGCATGGTGGTGCCTATAGGCCCGCGTTCTGGTGGGCTGTACCCGTTAAGGTTCGGGTGCCGTGAATCTGCGCCCGTTATGCGGCCCGCAAAAATGGTAGAAGCCGAGCTTGTCGTGTATATGGACTTGACGGCTGCGGCCGACCTGTGTACTATTGCCATTTGCATACCAAAGACCGTTGGTCGGGACCCTTGGGTCTCCTAAGTTCGGTTGATCGAGCCAGCACAGGTTGAGTTTC
>NZ_JBVPQK010000158.1:0-5843 GCF_058197115.1 Bifidobacterium sp. POST2/T3 (B1) | reverse complement strand
GGATTCTTCTCGCCGTCCACTCAGTCCGGCACATCAAAGTCATCGGCCACAGCCCTCAGAAGGGTGGCCAGCTTGGCAGATTCAGCCCGACCTGGATAGTGGTGCCGACGCAGGCCATTGCCAGCCGAATCCAGCAGCTTGATCAAATCCTCCACGATCGCGGCCATATCGTCCGGATCAGGTCGCTTGGCGCGCAGGATGGAGGGGGTCGGCCCCACTAGCTTCAGATCCAGGGCCTGGGGCCCCTTGCGGCCCTCCGCCACCGAGAACTCCACCCGGGATCCCTTGCGTATGGTGGATACCCCGGCAGGCAGGGCTGATGAGGGCAGAAAGACATCCCCACCTTGTTCATCCGTGATGAACCCGAACCCCCGCTTGGCGTCGTACCACCGTACTCTCCCGCTGGGCATGCTCTGCCACTTCCTTACGTTGCTTCTTGAACAGGTATATCCGAGATTAGTCTACCTGACTGAAGCGGGCAGGACGACCCATCTTGTCATAGGCGTACGGGATGGTTGGCGGCAGAATTGGCCTGGTCCTCAACGTGCCCCTGATCCCGGCTGACGCCCTGTGGCATGACGATGGTGAAGGTCAAGCCGCCACCCGGGGTCTGCGAAGCGCAGATGAACCCCTGATGGGCCTTGACAATAGACTGGACGATGGCCAGTCCAAGCCCCGTGCCGCCTTTCTCCCGAGCCCTGGACGGGTCGGCCGTGTAGAAACGCTCGAACAGCCTGGCCCTGGATTCCTCGGGGACACCTGGCCCGTGGTCAACCACGCGAATGATGGCGTAGTCAGTGCCCACATGGCTGTTCTCTGCCACCTGAATCGCCTCTGTCAGTCGCCCCAGCGAAGATTCAGTGGCCTCCAACCTTGTCAAATCCGCTGGAGCGATGGTTGCCTTGACAAGGCCCAATCCCACCTGGACCGGGGAATCAGATGGAGTATAGCGGTGAATATTGCCCACGATATTGGTGATCACCTGACGCAAACGGCTTGGGTCGCCAGTCACCTGTACCGAGGGCAGAGATCCCTCCTGAATGTCCAGGCTGACCGATGGGCCCAGGTGCCCGCCCACGGTGATTTTCTCCTTGTTGCGTCCCTTGAGGCCTGGCAGTCCCTTGTTGGCCGTAGCTTGCATTTCCTGAGGGGCAGGCTGATCCTCGGTATGCAGGCAAACCCTTCCTATAGCCACCTCTCTATCCGGGTCCAGGGCATGCAGGTCGTCCACTCCGTCCCGCACCAGTGCAGTCAGGTCAACCGACAGGGTCGGGTCGATCCCCCTGCCCTCATCCAGACGAGCAAGCGAAAGCAGATCCGTAACCAGGACCGTCATCCTGGTGGAAGAATCCTCGATGTGCTGAATGGACTTATCGGCACGCTCCAAAGCCCCTGGATAGTCGCGCTGCATCCTGTAGAGCTCTGCATAGCCGTGGATGGCGGCCAGAGGGGTACGCAGCTCGTGGCTAGCATCCGAAACGAACTGCTTCATCTTTTCAGTGGTCTGACGCTGCTCGTCGAAGGATTGCTCGATTCGTGCCAGCATGGCATTGAGGGATGCCGCCAAGGAGCCCACCTCGGTATTTTCTGGGAAGCTGGGAATGCGTTGGGAAAGGTCGCCAGCCGCTATCTTTGCAGCAGTCTTCTCGATGCGTTTGAGTGGAACCAGAGTGGACTGGATCAGCAGGACCGAGATAATCCCGCCCAGAAGAACCACCACGGCGGAGATGACCATGCAGAAAGCCGTCAGATCGTGTACAGCCTCATCCTGGTCGCTCATGGACAAACCGATGAAGAGTACGCCGCTGATTTCGGACCCGTCCAGTTCATTGCGCAACTTCCACTGCATGGCAACCACACGCCAGGAGGCCCGGGCTCGCTTCATGGTGTCGCGGTCGGGCGAGGCTTGTTTAGAGATCCGCACGTATGCTGGTACCGTGGTCGGCTGGCCAAGGGGTATCGAGCCCATGCTGCCGTCGGCAGGCAGACGCGGGCGGGAGATGACCCCGTTGACCTGCATGGGATTCAGATCGTCCGAAATGATATGCAGGTCGTCGTCACGGATCTGCAGGAAGTAGTCGGTGGGGCCCAGGCCGTTCTTGCTCAGATCCTCCTGACGCAAAAGGGTGGCATTGCGGATTCCCAGATTGGCCTGGCGGATCAGCTGCGAGTCCGTGCGCTTCATCAGGTAGTCGTCGGCCATCTGGCAGATTGCTACAGAAACGCCTACCGTACCCACGATGAGCAGGATGAGCATGCTGGCCACAAGTTTGGTACTTAGGGGAATCGCAGCCAGAGGCGACCTGGGCATAGACCTGCCCCGCGGCTTGCTGGCGTCGGCTCTCATGCCGGAGTCCGAACCCTTGAACGACCTGGACCTGTCAGCCGACCTCGGGTCGGGAACAGCCGACTGTTCTGTCTTAGGGGTCGGACTCTGGGGACTAGTCGCCATCGCCGCCGTCCGATGCGTTCTGCTTGGGTGCCCGGATCATATAGCCGATTCCTCGCTTGGTCTCGATCAACGGGGTGACCTTGTGTTCCCGGCCATGCCCGTCGCTGACGGTGATACCATCCACCTTCTTGCGCAGGTAGGAGATGTAGGATTCCACAATGGCCGCATCGCCGCCCCAGTCGTACTGCCAGACGTGGTCCAGAATCTGGGCCTTGCTGAGCACGCGACCTTCATTGTCCATTAAGTAGCGTAACAGCTTGTATTCGGTCGGGCTCAGGTCGATTGGTCGGCCAGCCCTGGTGACGTCATGGGAATCCTCGTTGATCTCCAGATCGCCCACGCGGATGATCGGGTCGTCCTCCTGATGCTCGCGGGTTCTGCGCAGTATGGCCTTGATTCTGGCCACGACCTCCTCCAGGCTGAAGGGTTTGGTTACGTAATCGTCACCGCCCACAGTCAGCCCCATGACCTTGTCCTGGGTGTCATCCCTGGCCGTCAGGAAGAGCACCGGCGCATCGATTCCCTCCTGACGGATACGGGAGGTGACTGTGAACCCATCGATGTCAGGCAGCATGACATCCAGGACGATCAGATCGGGCTGGATGCGCTCAATGACCTGAATGGCCTCGGAGCCGGACGCTGCGGTCTCGACCGCAAAGCCCGCGAAGTGCAGGGAAGCCACCAGCAGATCCCTGATGGACGGTTCGTCGTCGACCACGACCAGTTGTGCTTGCGTCGGTTTGCTCATGGCTTCAGCTTGCCGCCTCTTTCTGGGTATTGTCTGAAAGTTCGCTGACCGTCTCTGTCGGGCGTGATTTCTTCTTCACTGAACTGGACCTGCGATGATGAGCCCCGCTTCGGCTGCTGCGACGCCACCAAATCGTAACGGCTATACCCAGAACGACTAGGACCACAACCGTTACCGAAAGAGCGATGATCATGACCCGGTGATGTCTGTGGTTTTGGTCAAGAGTCTCCACTTGGGTCATCATGGCTTTGGCCGAGCCCACCCAGTCAGGATTGCGGCTTTTGGTGACCGGCTCCAGAGCAGCCTGCGAGAGCTGATCCACGCTGGATTGGTCCTTGAGCCAGGCCTGCGAGTTGCTGGAGACTGCCACCACCAATTTGCCGTCCTGAGAGGCCACGGCCAGCATAACCGTGTCTTGGGCAGGCTTCATCGATTCGAGCACCCGGGATGCCCAGATCTCCGGCTTGACGCCCTCATAGAAATGCGGCAAGTAGAGCAGTCGGACCGATACCCCTGTTTGCTCTGCAGTCTCCTTGATCGCATCCTTGACGGATCCTACATCCGAGCCCAGCAGATTCTGTGGATCAGTGATCGTGTCGGTCATGGTTCCGGCCCCGGTCTGAGGCTCATCAGCAAAGACCCTGGTCGGTCCAGGGGCGCTCGTCATCAAAACCATCAAAAGCAGGAAAGCCAGAACCCGCCCCATGACCGGAGCGGAGCCCGGACTCGCCTTGTGGAGGAAGACTCGTTCGACCACATGGGTCCGCGGACGGGGCAACTGCGTGAACACTGTCATAGTGTCCACAGTAGCGGTTGACGGCATCGGACTCCCCCACCATCACCGCCATTCACGGAAAGGACAACCATGACACGGTTCCAAGTTGATTCGGATCAGATACAGACCGCCTCCGGCGCAGTCAGCGGCTCGATAGGGGCCATCAGAGATGCCGTGGCGGGAATGTACACCAACCTGGACAATCTCCAAAGTGTCTGGCAAGGCTCGGCGGCCAACCAATTCGCCACAGTGGCCCAGCAGTGGCGCGCCTCTCAAGCCCAGATGGAACAGGCACTTGAAGGCATCCAGGCGGCTTTAACCCAAGCTTCGGCTCTCTATGCAGATACAGAAGCCCAGGCCACACGCCTCTTCGCCGGAGCCTGAGCACTGGACCGATGTGCTGGCAGCTCAAAGCTATTTGACCATGGCATATCGGGCCCAGATCTGGCAAGCATCTGGAAAGACAGAACAGACGATAAACGAAAGCAGACCATAAAAGAAACGGGGGCCTGCGCACCATTGCCCGGTGCGCAGGCCCCGTCCTTGGCGATCACTAGGTTCAGCCGAAAGCCCGGCCGAACCTTAAAGGATCAGTAGCCCATGTCGCCCTGGGGCTGAGCGGCGGCAGGAGCCGGAGGCTCAGGCTTGTTGGCCACGACAGCTTCGGTGGTCAGGAAGAGCCCGGCGATGGAGGCTGCGTTCTGCAACGCGGAACGAGTCACCTTGACGGGGTCGGCCACGCCTGCTTCCAGCAGGTCCTGGTACTCGTTATTGGCGGCGTTGAAGCCCTGACCAGCAGGCAGCGAACGGACCTTGTTGATGACCACGTCACCAGAGACACCGCTGTTCTCGGCGATCTGCTTGATAGGGGCCTCGATGGCGCGGAAGACGATGGAGGCACCGGTGGACTCGTCGCCATCCAGCTTGACATCCTTCTCAGCCTTGGCAGCGGCCTGAACCAGAGCCACGCCACCTCCGGGCAGCAGGCCCTCTTCGATGGCGGCCTTGGCGTTACGGACAGCATCCTCGATGCGGTGCTTACGCTCCTTGGCCTCGACCTCGGTGGCTGCACCGACCTTGATGACGGCCACGCCGCCGGCCAGCTTGGCCAGCCGCTCCTGCAGCTTCTCGCGATCATAGTCGGAATCGGTGCTCTCGATCTCGGTGCGAATCTGGCCCACGCGGGCGGAGACCTCATCCTTGGAACCGCCGCCGGAAACGATGGTGGTCTCGTCCTTGGAGACGATGACCTTCTTCGCGGTGCCCAGCACGCTCATGTCGATGGAGTCCAGCTTGAGACCGAGCTCATCGGACACGACCTGTGCGCCGGTCAGGATGGCCATATCCTGCAGCATGGCCTTGCGGCGGTCGCCGAAGCCAGGAGCCTTGACAGCGCAGGAGTTGAAGGTGCCGCGGATCTTGTTGAGGATCAGGGTAGGCAGCGCCTCGCCGTCCACGTCCTCGGCCACGATCAGCAAGGGCTTGCCGGTCTTCATGACCAGCTCGGCGATGTGAACCACGTCCTGCTGGCTGGAGACCTTGCCCGAGGTCAGCAGAATGTAGGGATCATCCAGAACGGCGGTCTGGTCGTCGTTGTTGGTGACGAAGTAAGGAGCGATGTAGCCCTTGTCGAAACGCATGCCCTCGGTGAACTCCAGGTCCAGGCCGAAGCGGTTATTGTCCTCGACAGTAACCACGCCATCCTGGCCGACCTTGTCCAGAGCCTCGGCGATCTCATTGCCGATCTCGGGGTCACCTGCAGAAATAGTGGCAGTGGCAGCAATCTGGTCCTTGGTCTCGACTTCCTTGGACTGGGCCACGAGTTCCTTGACGATGGCGTCAGCAGCCTTCTCGATGCCGCGGCGCAG
>NZ_JBVPQK010000157.1:1375-6055 GCF_058197115.1 Bifidobacterium sp. POST2/T3 (B1) | reverse complement strand
GTATCCGTCTCCACAGTCTCTCTGGTGCTCAACGGCCGCGACAAGGGCAGGGTCAAGTCGGAAACAGCGCGAAAGGTGCGCAGCACAGCCAAAGCCCTGGGCTATCGGCCCAATCCCATGGCCAGGTCGCTACGTACCAGCAAGACCGGCATGCTGGGCTTCATTAGTGAAAAGGTAGCCACCACGCCCTACGCGGGCGCCATCATTCAGGGCGCACAGGATGCTGCCGCTGAGCGCGGCTATGTACTTCTCACCGTCTCCACTGATGAAGGCGTTCGGGAAGCCGAACAGATCCAGGCTTTAAAGCGCTATGGGGTGGACGGCTTCCTCTTCGCCAAAATGTACGACCAGAATATCGACCTGCCCCAGGCTCTGCGCTCCTGCCCTGCCGTGGTGGTCAACGCAGTGGAGCGCGCCGACCGCTGTCCCAGCATCGCACCTGACGAGTTTCTAATCGGCTACGATGCTACCCATCACTTGATTGAATCAGGCTGCCGCCGAGTGGCCTACCTAGGCACCACACAGAATCTGCCAGCGCAAGAAGACAGAATGCGCGGTTACCAGACCGCCCTGAAGGAGGCCGGCCTACCTGCAAGTAAGGCCTTGATCCGACTGGTGGGATTCAACCAGGAAGCCATGGACCAAGTGGACGATCTGATGGAGAACCAGCACCCCGATGGTGTCTTCTGCTTCAATGATTCACGTTCTTTCTACCTATACCAGGCCGCCGCAGCCCGCCATCTGATCATCGGCAGAGATCTGAACCTGGTAGGCGTGGACAACCACCAGGTCATCGCAGAAACCACGGCACCCCCACTGACCACGGTCGAGCTGCCCCACTACGAGATGGGATTCTGGGCGGCGCGGCGACTGCTGGCACAAATCAACCCGCGTCGCGTTGCCCTACCGCTACCCGATACCCGTGCCGTCCTGCCGCCGCTTGATCAAGCTGGCGGGGTGCGCATCCATTGCGCCCTGATCCGCAAGGGTTCCACCCGCCTCGATGCCACCTCGGACCCTGTCACAGCCAACCACTAAAGCCAGAATCACATCTCCCCCTTCTTGCCGCAAGATGGCGAACCAAGTTCAGATCCGGCTGGCTTGTCGCCAGTCACCAATCAGTCAGCATCCCCTGCTAGTTGCTCATCCCCTTCGATAGGGAGACGCAATAACCGTCAATCGTTTGACGTAAATCGATTGACGACCTACTATACCTACCAGGATTCGCTCTGCACACAGTAAGTGCATCGGACCGTGAGGCACTGCGGAGAAGCGGTGCACAACAAGGAGAGAGGGTTAGCATGGCCGCCAAATCATCAGCATGGAGGAATCCATCATATTTGGAATCCTCCACCGGAATATTCTTCTTCTTCTGCGCCTGGGGCATCTGGTGGTCCTTCTACTCGCCCTGGCTGATCAACGGCCTCGGTATGACCAACACCCAGGTTGGCAAAATCTACTCCATCAACTCCGTGGGCACGCTCATAATAATGTTTGTCTACGGGGTAATCCAGGACGAGCTGGGGGTCAAGCGTAGGCTCGCCATATTCATCGCGGCCATTGCGGCGCTGGTTGGGCCTTTCGTGCAGTTCGTCTACGCCCCCCTCATGCATTCCAACCTGATCCTGGGAGCCTTACTCGGTTCAATCGTTCTATCCGCAGGTTTCATGTCAGGTTGCTCTCTGATCGAAGCCCTCACCGAGCGGTACAGTCGTAAATTCGGATTCGAATACGGCCAGTCCCGCGCCTGGGGCTCCTTCGGCTACGCCATTGTGGCCCTGATTGCCGGGTTCGCTTTCAACGTCAACCCGATGATCAACTTCTGGATGGGTTCCGCCTTCGGCGCGTGCATGCTCCTGGTCTATGCCTTCTGGATTCCTGATGAGCAGCGCGAGGAAATCAAGCGGGAATCCACCCCCGAGGGCGAAAAGTCCCAGCCCTCCCTGCGCGACATGATCCATGTCCTGGGTATGCCCGCCCTGTGGCTCCTGATTGTCTTCATGATTTTTACCAACACCTTCTACACGGTCTTCGACCAGCAGATGTTCCCCAACTACTATGCCAACCTCTTCCCCACCCCGGAACAGGGTCACGAGATCTATGGCATTCTCAACTCCTTCCAGGTGTTCCTGGAATCGGCCATGATGGGCGTAGTTCCAGTCATCATGCGCAAGATCGGCGTCCGCAACTCCCTGCTGCTGGGCGCTACGGTCATGTTCGCCAGAATCGGACTGTGCGGTTTCTTCCACGACCCGGTCATGGTCTCCATCGTCAAGCTCTTCCACTCCATCGAGGTGCCGCTCTTCAGCCTGCCGGCCTTCCGCTACTTCACTCTGCACTTCAACCCCAAGCTGTCCGCCACCCTTTACATGGTGGGCTTCCAGATTGCCTCCCAGATCGGTCAGGTGGCCCTGTCCACCCCGCTGGGCATGCTCCACGATCGGGCCGGCGACCGGGTCACTTTCTACACCATCTCATTGGTGGTGCTGGTCGCCCTGATTTACGGAATCTTCGTACTCAAGCGCGACGATCAGCAGGTGGACGGCGATCCCTTCATCAGGGACTCACAGAAGTCCGCCCTAATGCAGGGCTGATTCGCAGATTGACCATCATCAGCACCCGCCCAACCCCGAAAGGATTCAAGGATGAACCAGGCAGTAACCAAAGAAAACACCGATATGAGCGCTCAACTGGATAAGGCCCAGAAAAGCATCGATCGGCTCTTCGCCACCCGCAATGATCGTTGGTATCCCCAGTGCCACATTGCATCCAAGGCCGGATGGATCAACGACCCCAACGGTCTGATTTATTACCAGGGCCGCTATCATGCCTATTTCCAGCTCAACCCCTACGGGAGCGAATGGGGAAACATGCACTGGGGGCATGTGTCCAGCGCCGACCTGGTCACCTGGCGGCGCGAGCCTCTGGCTATGGCACCCACCCTGGAGGTCGAGAAGGACGGGGTTTTCTCCGGATCGGCCGTAGTGGGCGACGACGGCCGTCTGACCATCTACTACACCGGTCACCGCTGGCGCAACGGGGTAAACGATGACGACGGCAACCTCCAGGAGCAGTGCATGGCTGTCTCCTCAGACGGCATCCACTTCGAAAAGAAGGGTGTTGTAGTCCCCTGCCCCGACGAGAAGATCCTGCACTTCCGCGATCCCAAGGTGTGGAAGATGGGCGGGCTCTGGTACATGGTCTTCGGAGTCAGCACTCCCGCCCATCGGGGCGAGATCTGGATGTATACCTCCAACGACATGGAGCACTGGACCTTCGATCGTGTGATCTACCGGCATCCTGACCCTCAGGTCTTCATGCTGGAATGCCCCGATATGTTCCCCCTGGAGGACAAGTGGGTGGTCTGCTACTCGGCCATGGGCCTGAAGCCCCACAGATTCGAAGCCCGCAACCACAACAACGCCGGCTATGTGATCGGCAGCTGGCAGCCCGGCGGCGATTTTCATCAGGAGACTGAGTTTCACCTCTGGGATGACGGCCACAACTTCTATGCACCGCAGACCTTCCAAGCCCCTGACGGCCGTCGGCTGGTCTTCGGCTGGATGAGCCCCTTCACCGAACCCATCCCCATGCAGGAGGATAGCTGGTGCGGCCAGTTCACCGTGCCCCGTGAGGTCACCCTGGCCGGTGATCATCTGCGCTGCCTGCCCGTACGCGAGTTCTCCAACCTGGACCAAGACCAGCAGAGCTTCGGTCCCATCGAGCTGGAGGTCAACGGCAGCCAGAATCTGGTGGACGACGCGCAGACCGCCGACATTAATATGGAGATCGATCTGAACAAGTCCCAGGCCGAGCGCATCGGTCTGGAGATTCATCGGACACAATCAGGCGACCATACGCTGGTCTGCTATGACGACCAGCTGGGCCGCGTGGTACTCGACCGCCACTGCAACACTTACGGGGACCGGGGTTACCGCACCGCTCCCGTCGACAAGTCCTCGGGCAAGCTCAAGCTACGCATCATAGTGGACCGGGGCTCGATCGAGGTCGTCGTCAACGACGGGCTGGAGATCATGTCCTCCTACTCCTTCCCAGCCCAAGGGCCACGCGGCATTCGTCTGATCGCCGAGTCCGGCGAGGGCAAGGCCCTGATCGACTCCCTCTCCATCGCCAAATTGGACACCATCTGGGAGCAGCCGGATCGCTGACCCAACTCCTCTAGTCGACATAGAAATGCCCGTCCCTGAAATTACTTAGGAACGGGCATTTCTCTGGCAAACATCCACCTTCAAGCACCTGTGGTCAGAACCAAAGTATCGAAAATCCCAAAAGAAGCACTGGCCCTTTGACAATAACTCCACAGATGTTTGATCTTCGAGATCAGAAGCCGTTGATGCGGTCGATCCGGCTTCGGCTTTATTTGCCGACCTTAACCAGCAGAGCCATCAGCCCCGAGACAATGGCTGCCGCACCCATGAAGAGGAAGGCTCCAACGAAGGAGCCGCCGGCTGCCTTGACCAGGTAGCCGATGATCATGGGAGCCAGGAATCCGCCCAGGGTGCCGCCGGTATTGATGATGCCAATGGCGGAGCCGATGATGTGCGGGTCCATGATCTTGTGTGGCCAGGTGAAGATGCCGGTGAAGGCCACCACAGAGACGCAGGAAACCAGGATCAGCAGCAGGAGGGAGAGCCAGATGTTGCGCGAGAAGACAAAGCA
>NZ_JBVPQK010000157.1:0-1275 GCF_058197115.1 Bifidobacterium sp. POST2/T3 (B1) | reverse complement strand
TTGAGCAGGAGCATGGCCACGAAGAGTACCAGCACGTTCCGATTCTTCAAGACTTCGAGGAACCCTGCCCCCTTGGCTCCCGGCTTCTGGTCAACCTCGGGCTGGCGAGGCTTGGAAGGCACGAAGATCAGGATGCAGGCAAAAGCCAGCAGATAGAGGGTGCCCAGCACACCGTAGGCCAGGTGCCAGTTGATGGCGACCAGGTTGGCTCCCAGAACGAAGGCCAGAATGCCGCCGATGCCCGAGGTCGACAGGATGAGGGACTGTACGAAGGTTCGCCGTTCCTGGGGGAAGTTCTCCGCAATCGACTTGGAGCAGGAGGGCGGGTAGCCGCCGTGGCCCATGCCAGCGAAGAACCGGACGATGATGAAGAAGACCAGACCATTGGCCAGGCCAAACAGGTAGCTGAACAGGCCGATGATGATCATCGAAGCCATCAGCACACGCTTGGCCCCAAGCCGGTCGGCCAGCCAGCCGCTGGGTATCTGCATGAGCGAGTAACCCAGGAAGAAGGCCGACATGATGATGCCTGTCTGCCCCGAGTCAAGGTGGAACTGCTCGGAGATGGGGATGATGGCGGTCGAGATCATGTTCTTGTCCATGTACACGATCGAGTAACCGGCCATCAGGGAGAAGATCAGTGTTCCGCTCGCCGTTTTTGAGGATTGCTTGATTGCCATTGGTCTGTCATCCTTCAGTCGAAGCCGACAGCCGCCGGGCGATGTAATCCGCAGGGATCACAGGGCACGGCGACAGCCGAATAGTAGGTCAGTGGGGCATCACATCGTCAGGGATGACGACCTTGTACTCCTGGCCGGCGAATGTCTTGTCGAAGTCCTCCTTGGCAGCCTTGACCAGGTCCGGATCGGTAAAGGCATCATAAGCAGTCAGAGCCAGGGTCTTGCCTGCCGCAAGCAGACCCTTGTGGGCCACCGAGGACTTGCCGTTTGCCGCCCACTGCCAGGAATGTGGTGAGGTTCCCTGGGGCTCGAAGCCGCCGCTGAATTGGGCGGTCGGTGTCTGCCAGCTGACATCGCCGACGTCTGTGGACCCCGATGCCGTATCGGTGAAGGCCAATGGATACTTCTTCAGGGCCATGGTGGACTCGGCCATCTTCCTGACTTCCTCATCCGGAAGATCAGGGAAGGCGGCCTTGGTGCGGCTGAGCACCCGCTGTTTGCCGGCCTCGGGGACCGTGTCCGTGTAGCGGCGCTCGTAGTCCAGCTCCTGCTGGTCCAAGGGCAGGGGGCCGACGACGTCCAGGTTCCTGTCTAT
>NZ_JBVPQK010000156.1:0-6056 GCF_058197115.1 Bifidobacterium sp. POST2/T3 (B1) | reverse complement strand
CATCGAGGAGGCGGCCGGCATCCTCAAGCACCGCAAGCGCAAGGAACGGGCCCTGCACAAGCTGGCCAACACCGAGGCCAACCTTTCCCGTCTGGATGATCTGATTGGCGAGATTCATCGGCAGTTGGGACCGCTGGGTCGCCAGGCCAAGGTCTCCCGCCGGGCAGACATGATCCAGGTCAGTATGCGAGACGCCCAGGCTCGTATCCATGCCGATGATGCTCTGACTTCGCAGAAAAAGCTGGAGGATCTGCGCTCGCAGATGGTTGAGACCCGGGGGCGGCTGGCCAGGGGACAGGAGGACCTGACCAGGGTCAAGCTGCGCATCGAACAGCTGGAGGGGCTGGATAGGCAGTCCAGTCCGGCCCTGGATGCGGTCAACCAGCAGTGGAATGACCTGACCAAGCTCGGTGAGCGTGCCGGGTCCCTGGCATCCCTGGCCAGGGAGCGCAGCCGTTCGCTGGAGGCGGGCATGGTGGCTGATCAGGGTCAGGATCCTGGGGTGCTCAGGCGGCGGGCTGACGAGCTCAAGGGCCAGGCCGACCAGGAGGAGGGCCAGGTCGGAGCCGACCGGATCGCCCTGGATGGCTGCGTTCAAGCCCGTGCGGATCTGGAGCGGCGGCTGGCCGCTCACCGGCAGACCATGACCGAGCTGCGGCAGGCTGCCAGGAAGCGACAGGCTCGGCTTGGTGACCTGGCGCAGCTGGTGGCCAAGGAGGAATCGGCCCTGGAACTTTCCAGGCAGCGTGAGCGCGACCTGACCCGCCAGCAGGATCAGGTCAGGGAAGGCCTGGAGCTTGCTAGAAACCGGGTGCGAGATCTGGATAATCAGGAGGAAAACCCTGAGCAGGACGGCAGACAGGCCCTGGATCAGGCGGGTCAGGTCAGGGACCAGGCCCGCAGCAGACTCAACGATCTTCAGGAGCGGGAACGTCGAATTCAGTCCGATGCCATCTCTGCTCAGGCCAAGGCTGATGCCTTGGCGGACACGCTGGACCATCGCGGCGCCGGCGAGGCCCTGTCCCAGGCCGGGGATCCGGCCCTACTGGGCCTGCTGACCGACTTCGTCCGAGTAGAGGATGGCTGGGAGGAGCCCCTGGCCCAGGCCCTGCATGACTATGCCTCGGCCCTGGTGGCCAAGGATGAGCAGACGGTCGATCGAACCCTGGAGCAGGCCCGCCAGGATCGCTTGGGACGCGCCGCGCTGATCTCGGCATCAGGCCCGATCAAAGGTGCAGGCGTAAGGCATGGTGACGGCCCCTGGCGGCCGGCCGCCGACCTAGTGACCCTGCGGGAACATCCTTCCGATCCTGACCGGGCCCAGGTGGTGCTGGATGCTGTCCGCAGTCTGCTGGCCTCTACAGCTGCCGTCAATGACGGTGATCAGGCCCGTCATGCCCTGGAGGACGGATGGCAACAGGCGCTGACTCGCCTGGGCGACCTCTACGACCGGGTAGGCGCCGTAGGTGGATCCGCTCCAGCCACCAGCGACTTGGCGCTGACCGCGCGTAGGGATAAGGTCCTGGCGCAGGTGGAGGCCCTCCAGGAGGAATCCAAAACACTGCAGCCCCAGATGGAAGCGGCACGTGCCGTCCTTGAGCAGGCAGAGCAGAAGCTTCAGGAGGCGCGCAACCAGTGCACTGAGGCCCGGGTCAAGGCTGAGCAGGCCGCCCGGGATCTGGCGGCAGCCCGCAAGGAGTCTGATCGAGCCCAGGCCGGAGTCAAGGATCTGGATGACCGGCTGGCCCAGGTGCGCGACCAGGTGCGCACCCTCGAACTCAAACTGGAAGATCTCAAGGCCGGCCTGGCCCGTGCCCAGGAAGACGGGGAATCTGACTCTGATGACCCGGAGGGCATGGAAGACCGGCAGCATGAATTGGAGACGGCTCTGGACCAGGCCCGCACTGCCGAGATGGAAGCCAAGCTGACCTGGACCGAGAGCGACCGGCGGCATGCCTCCCTGCTGCGTCAGATCGATCTGCTGCGGGATCAGGCCGAGCAGGCCGAACGCCATCGTCAGCGAATAGGTGAGGAGAATCGCCGGCGCAAGGCTGGCATGGCTTCCCTGGGGCTGATCGCTCTCAGGGCAGACCTGCTGGCCCAGCTGATCAAGGAGAGGATGGAGCGTGCTGCCCGCCGCCGGGATCAGCTCAGGGCCAAGGCCTCGGCCCATGACAAGGAACTGACAGATCTGCGTGCCAGCAGGGACGCTCTGGAACCCAAGGTGGCCGGTCTGCGCCAGGATGAGCACGGTCTGGACCTGGAGCGGGAGCGTCTGGCAGGTGAAGACGGCCGTCTGCGTCAGCGCATCCAGGATGACCTGGGCATGGAGCCGGAGGAACTGATCCGCGAATATGGCCCCGACCGTCCGGTTCCTGTTCTGGATGACGAGGGCAACCCGGTGCCCTTGGATCAGGAGGGGATGGGCGAAGGCGGGGATTCGCCAGCTTTCAAAACAGTGCCCTACCGGCGCGGTGAGCAGGAGAAACGACTGGCCAGGGCCAAGCGGGACCTGGCCGCCCTAGGCAAGGTCAACCCGCTGGCAACCGAGGAATACGAGGCTCTAGAGTCCCGCAACCGCTACTTGCACGAGCAGCGTCAGGATGTAATAGGCTCACGGGATGACCTGATGGCCTTGGTCAAGGATCTGGATTCGACCATGGTCACAGTCTTCAAGGAGGCCTTCGACGACACCGCCCAGGCCTTCGAGCGTATCTTCGCTACCCTCTTCCCAGGCGGGCGCGGGCGACTGCGGCTGGAGGACCCGGACGACCTTCTGACCACCGGCGTTCTGGTCGAGGCCAGTCCGGCCGGCAAGAAGGTCCGCAGGTTATCCCTGCTTTCGGGTGGAGAGCGGTCGCTGACGGCCCTGGCCCTGCTTCTGGCCATTTTTACGGCCCGGCCCAGCCCCTTCTATGTCATGGACGAGGTCGAGGCCGCCCTGGACGACGTGAACCTGACCAGGCTGCTCAAGGCCTTCGAGCAGCTGCGGGAGCATGCCCAGCTGATCATTATCACCCACCAGCAACGGACCATGGGCATCGCTGACGCTCTTTATGGGGTCACCATGCGGGGGGACGGGGTGACGGCCGTCATCTCCCAGCGGCTGAAGGATCCGGATCGTTCAGGTCGCGAAGAGTCCGAACCCGATTAAGGTTGACCTGTGTCAGGACCGCCTGAGAGTCCACGATGGGCCGCTGCGGCATGGCGGGATCCCTCTCTGCCCTGTATGACCGGCTGGAATTCTTTGATCTATTTGAAAGTACCTACCAGGTGGTCGTGCGTCCCGTTCTGCCACGGGGCATCGGATTCCCGTTTTAGAAGTTTGTCGGGATAGTCATCCTTGGGCTGTTCCGGTGGCTCCCAGATTGTAGCTTTTCGTACCCAGCAGGCGAGCTACCACATGGTCGTCGCCCTCATAGGGCACGTGGCTGCCGTCCTTCTTGATCCAGCGTTCCTCGCCTTTGCCGATGACCAGGGTGACGCGCAAACGGTCCCCTGGCCGACCCGGATCCCCTACGGCCTGCTTGATGGCCTGGGCCCTGTCCGGCTCGATGCTGACATCCAGGTTGGGGTTGGTCACAAAGCCCAGCATCTGCTGGTCCACCTGGTCCGAGCTCTCTCCGTCCTCATCGTCGGCGGTCAGGATCAGCCGATCGACACGGTCCTGGGCGGCGCTGACGATGCCCTCCCTGCGATCGATAGCCTTGCCGCCAGCGGAACCGGAAACCAGAGTAATCAGGGGTTTACGCTCGCCGTAGCGCTCATCTACAAAATTCAGAAGAGCTGTGACCGAGGCCTTGTTGTGGGCGTAGTCGACGTAAACCACCCGGTTGTCGGCCTTGAAGCGTTCCATCCTGCCGGCGATTCTGACGTTCCCCATGGCCTGGATGGCTCCGGAATCAGGCTCCAGACCTAGACGGGTCAGCATGGCCAGGGCGGCGGCCGCGTTCAAGGCGTTGAAATCCCCGTCCATGGACAGACTGACCGGTCGCAGGGCTCCGTCGGAGGGCCCTATCAGGTAGTCGTCGCCCTCACCGGGAGCCTTGCGGACCAGGAAGTCGGCCTGTCGAGTTCCATCGCCGAAGGTGGTCACTGGAACTCCGGCGGCGCGGGCATCCTGACGGATCAGGTCGGCTCCGCGCGTATCGGCTCCCAGGACCAGCTGCCGGCTATTGTAGGTTATGCGGCGCTTGCAGTAGAAATAGTCCTCAAAACTGGGATGCTCGATGGGGCTGATGTGGTCTGGGGAGATGTTCAGGAATGCCCCCAGATCGAAGGTCAGCCCATAGACCCGGTCCACCTTGTATGCCTGGGAGGAGACCTCCATGACCATGTAGCGCATGCCCGCATCCACCGCATGGCGCATCATGCGGAAGAGGTCCAGCGACTCGGGGGTGGTCAACTGGGATTCCTGATAGTGTCGGCCGTCCAGGCAGTTGTCCACCGAGGAGAGCAGGGCGGCGCGGCCCCCGGAGAGCCTGGAGAGCATGGCCTGCAGGAAGTAGGCAGTGGTGGTCTTGCCCTTGGTGCCGGTGATTCCCACCAGGGTCAGCCGGTCCTGGGGGCGGCCATAGAAGGCTGAGGCCAGCAGGCTCATGGATTTGCGCACGTCGTTGACGATGATACCCGGAGCTTTGGTGTGTGCGGACAGATCCTGCTGGGCCACGTAGGCCGCCGGTCCTTTCGGGCCGCAAGAATCCAGATATTCAGGCCGGAAGTGTCCCTTGCAGAAGAGCAGGCTGCCAGGTCCCGCCTGACGGGTGTCGTAGGTGACATCGGTGAAGGGCCTGGATGGCTGGATATCCTTGGGCGAATCCAAAGTCCACCGGTCGCCTTGGATCACCTCGCGCAGCTGATCATGTTCGTGCAGTAGCTCCAAGGTCGAAGCCATCGTCAGCGCCATGCCGTCTTCCCCCTTGTCCGTTGGGTTGTGCCTGTCCCGATAGGAGATCTGACCGAGACCAGACCCAAGTCTATAACCCCGTTGAGGCCGAAGAAGGCGGGTCCGGCGACCCTTTGACTGAATGGTCAAATGCGGGTAGCCGCTCATCATGACCGCCCCTTGCTCTGCATTTCCAGGCAGAGGCCTGTGGGCATCATCAGGGCCGGGGTCAGAGCCAGTTGTCAGTGACCGGTCGGCGCCCTTGTGAAATCAGGTGCTGGTTGAACTGGTCCCGCCACTTGGCCTGTGCCTGCCGCTGCCAGTCCATAAGGGAGTCCATGGTGATTCGGGCCACCTGAGGGAAGAGGGTGGTCATGGGCTTGATCAGATCCACGGCCGCCACCGTATCCGCCGTGGCATTGTGGAAGTTGCCATGGGGGATGACGCCGTAGTACTCGCTGGTCATTCCCAGGGTGCGGCGGCCCGACCGGTGGGAGATCTCCCTGTCCAGGACCAGAGGGTCCACCACCAGCAGATCCCCCTCGCTCAGGGGCTTGACCGACCCTGCGCACCAGTGGGCGATGTCCCCGTCCAGCATCTGTACGTCGAAGGGGGCGTTGTAGGCCAGCAGGGGGATGCGCTTGTTCTGGGCGCGGGCGATGAATCCGGCCATCTGTTCGGTGGCCAGCTCAGGCTCCATGCCCTCGGTAGCCAGCTGATCATCGGTGAACCCGTTGACCCTGCTGGCCCCCTTGCTGATATGCCGGTGCGGATTGACTATCCAGGTGGCTACCACATCCCCTGCGTAGCCCTTGGTCGGGTCGCGCAGAACCAGACTGGCCGAAACAATGCCGTCTTTGCCTGGTTTGGTGCCCGTGGTCTCGGTGTCGAACCCCAGAAGCCAGGAGTCCCCTAGGCGTGTCGACCCCTCCTGTTGCGGGGCCGACTGAAGCGCCTGCTCCATGCTTGTGTACTCGGTGTTTTCCATAAGCGTGATTTCTCCTCAGTCTTTATGGTAACCGAGGAGCGACCGGGTCGGAACCGCGACGGGCGAGGGGGGATGGCACAATAGGGGTGTGGCAGATACCAGCAAGCTCGAAAGCAGAAAACGTCAATTCGAGGCCCTGGCCATGCCTGCGGTGGATGTGCTTTACCGACAGGCCATGCGCCT